>JAFXHY010000059.1 GCA_017536215.1 Muribaculaceae bacterium
CTGATGAAATGGTCGCCGGCTTGGCATATGTTGAATATAGCGTAAAAGTTGGCGGCTTGACCGCTTGAAGTAAGCATAGCTGCGACACCACCTTCAAGAGCGGCAATTTTGGCTGCTACGGCATCGTTAGTCGGGTTTTGTAGGCGTGTATAGAAATAGCCGGAATCTTCTAAGTCAAATAGGCGAGCCATTTGCTCACTTGTGTCATACTTGAAGGTTGTACTTTGGTAAATGGGAAGAACACGAGGTTCACCTTTAGAAGGTGTCCAACCGGCTTGAACACACAACGTTTCCGGGTTAAATTTTTGTGTCATTTTATTACATGTTTCAGTTTTCGGGTGCAAATTTAGTTAGAATTTTAAGTTCTTAGGCTATTCATGCGTAGAATTTGCATGCCGAAGCCCATATTTTTTTAATAAAAGCACTGTCCGATAAATTTCGATGAAGAAACTTACCGGACAGCGTTAGTTATTATTCTCAAAATCTCTATGTCGAGCGATTATTTAGCTTCAGCGGGCGCTTGGTAGCGAGCGTTAAGACCTTCAATGACGTCGGCGGTGATTTCGAGCGACGGATTTAGGTAAGTGCCGGGAGTTTTAACGATGATAACGTCGAACCCTTTAGTCTTGGCATAGTCGTTGAGGAAGTTGGTGAGAGAGTCTTGTAATTGTTGCTGTTGGAAAGCAGCTTGCTCAGCGATTTGTTGCTCGCGTTGCGCAATGGCATTTTGAGCTTTAGTAGCGAGAGCTTGGTATTCGCGCATGTCGTTATTGTAGCTCTCTTCGGTGAGGTACCCGTTGTTTTTAACCTTGTCCTCAATTTTCTTTTGAGCAGCTGCAACTTTTGAGCTTTCTTGGCGAGCAAAACTCTGATAAGAGGTCATAGTGGCCTCAGCTTCCGAGTTGAGGAGTTCAACGAGTTTATAGTTGGCAGATACAGAGTCGAGGTCGTACCAGCGAATGTTGGTAACACCTTCAACTGCGTCGTTAGCAGGAGTTGCTGCGTTTTGGTTATTTCCCTCATTGCTGCTGCAAGCGGTGAAAGTTGCTGCTACTGTAAGGAATGCTGCAGCAAGAAGTGCTGTTTTCTTCATGTTAATCTTTTTATAGGTTAATGTTTTAAATTTTTCTCTTTCATTTTTGCCACCTTAGCATTGGCATCGCGGCGGCGTTTTTCAATGTCGTGAGCATGGCCGGAAGGGAATTTACCATTTTTAGTGAACAATACTTTTATTCCCAAAGCAAGGAATGCAATTGCGATTAAAACTACTGAAATTACTAAAGTTTTGACCATTCTAATTCAAATCGACGTGCAAATATATGAAAGAAAGTAGAATTATTTGCAGAATATCATTTTATTTTTGTAACTTAGTCAGCGGATAAAGCGAGATTTTAACATCTTTTTTTTATTCTTAATTGTTTATAAATACAACTTAACATTCTTAACGGTATAAATACCATATAAACTTTAATAACAATGGAAGTAAAAGACCTTAATCCGAAAATCGTATTTGAGATTTTCGATGAAATGACAAAAATTCCTCGTCCTTCAAAAAAAGAAGGTAAGATACGTCAATATCTTCTTGATTTTGCAAAAAAACATAATATCGATGCCAAAACCGATGAGGTGGGTAATGTGGTGATGTATAAACCGGCAACGCCGGGCCACGAAAATGCGCCTATACTCATCATGCAAGGTCACATGGATATGGTGTGTGAAAGTGATGACCCCGGTTTCGATTTTGAAAACAATCCCATTACTACAATTGTAGATGGCGAATGGGTGAAGGCTGCCGGCACCACTCTCGGAGCAGATAATGGTATCGGTGTTGCTGCATCGCTTGCCGCACTTATTGACGATACGTTGGTTCACGGGCCGTTAGAAGTGCTTGTTACAGTAGATGAAGAGACAGGAATGACCGGAGCGTTCAATCTTGGTAAGGATATGATTCATGGCAAGATATTGCTCAATCTCGACTCTGAAGATGATGCTGAAGTGTTTATCGGATGTGCCGGAGGTGTTGACACAACAGCAGTGTTTAAATATGAATCAGTAGAAGCACCTGCCGACTATCAATATTTCAAAATTGAAGTAAAGAATGGTCTTGGTGGTCACTCGGGATGTGATATCCATCTTGGTCGTGCTAATGCAAATAAACTTGTAGCGCGCTTTATCTGGCAACTCATGAAGAAATATGATGTAGCAGTTGCAGAATTTGATGGAGGAAATCTGCGAAATGCAATAGCACGTGCGGCGTATGCAGTAATTGGTGTTCCGTCATCAAAGAAAGAAGATGTGCGTATCGCTCTTAACCATTATATTGCCGATATTGCCAATGAATATCAAGGAGTAGAGCCAACATTGTCCATCGACATGGAGAGCGTAGCTTCACCCTCAAATTGTATAGACAGCGCAACAGCAAAAAATCTCATCAATGCGCTATATTCAGCACCTCATGGTGTTATCTCTATGAGTCGCGACCTCGAAGGATTGGTGGAAACATCTACAAATCTTGCAGCGGTGAAAATGAAACCGGGCAACGAAATCCTCATCACAACCTCTCAACGCAGTTCGGTGGAATCGCGTAAGTGGGATATTGCCTATCAAGTAGAAGTGGTATTTGCACTTGCCGGAGCTAAAGTGACCCATGGTGATGGATATCCCGGATGGCAACCCGACATGAAGTCGCCCATCATGAAGATAGCCTATGATGCATATTACGATTTGTTTGGGGTGAAACCGGCAATCAAAGCTATACATGCCGGCTTGGAATGTGGACTTTTCAAATCGGTATATCCCGACCTCGATATGGTGTCGTTCGGTCCGACATTGCATGGCGTTCACTCACCGTCAGAAAAAATGCATATTCCGGCAGTAGAACGTTTCTGGCTCCAACTTCGTCGTATTCTTGAAGAAGTAGCCAAAATAGGGTGAAAAAATTTTTAATTATAATTATATTGATTCTTGCTCCGGTTGTGGCGATGTCACAATCGGAGGAGGAATCTTTTTTTGAATATATACCTACGCAGCATGAGTTGAAACTCGACTCTGCTTATTTCGCTCGGTGGTATGAATTGCCACAGATTAGATCTTGTGACGACGATGATCAATATAGTAGATTGACAGATCAAGACTATCGCGAAGTGGCAGCCGAGCTTGGTATTGAAGTGGCGGCTATCAAAGCTGTCGTCGATATCGAAACCGGTAAAAAACATCGAGGTTTTTGGAAAAAAGGGAAGGCGATTATTAACTTTGATGTGGCGATTTATCGAGCGTATGCACCTAAACATGGCGTTAATCTTACAGAGGCTCGCAAAAGCCACCCTATAATATTTCAGCGTCCGAATATAAAGAAATATGGATCGCAACAAGCAGCACAGTATGCCCGTCTTGATGCAGCAATCGAGATAGACCGAGCTTCGGCTCTTGAAAGTTGCTTTTGGGGTATGTTTCAGCTTGGCGGATTTAATTGGAAACTATGTGGTTGCAAAAGTGTAGAAGAGTTTTACGAGTTGATAAATAAATCGGAGCGAGCTCAATTGGATTTATTTGCTAAGTTCCTGAAAGCACGCAATCTGGTGAGATTTATATTAAAAAAGGACTGGGCAGGATTCTCCTTGCGATATAATGGTCCGGGATACAAAAAATATAAATATGACACTCGCATGGCTTCGTTGTATGATAAATTCAAGAAGCAAGGGTATTAACAATTCCAATAAGATTATAGTATGGTCCAATTTTTAGAGCAACATTGTCTTTTAGGGTTGGCAATAGGTATTGCAACATTCCTTATTATAGGATTATTCCACCCGATAGTAATAAAAACGGAATATTATTTCGGAACACGTCCGTGGTGGATTTTTCTAATAGTAGGGATAGGCTCAGTTGTAGGCTCGATATTGATAGCCAATGTGTTTTGGTCGAGTTTGCTGGGTGTGTTTGGATTTTCTTCGTTTTGGTCAATCAAAGAACTATTTGAGCAGCGAGAACGAGTCATTAAAGGATGGTTTCCTAAAAACCCTAAGCGCACCTCGCAATATCCCTAATTCGATTGCGAGATTCTCTCATTTTCTAATTCGTAGTTGCCAAAAAGCCACGGCAGCAGCGGCAGCTACATTTAGTGAATCGACACAATGCGACATAGGTATTCGTGCGACATAGTCGGCGTCACGAATGACGTTTTTTGCAAGGCCGTCACCCTCTGTCCCCATGATTATAGCAAGACGCTCTTCGTTATTTAGAGTCTTGTCGTCAATTGCTACAGAATCGTCGGTTAGAGCCATCGCAGCGGTCATGAACCCCACATTGTGAAGGTCGGCGACGGGGTCGTCAATCCAAGTCCAAGGAACTAAAAACACAGAGCCCATCGACACTCGAATGCTACGGCGATTGAGAGGGTCGCACGACGTGCGTGTCAACAGAACTGCATCAATGCCAAGAGCTGCGGCTGAACGAAATATTGCGCCGATATTCGTGGTGTCGGTCACGCTATCGATAACAACGACACGTTGAGCGCCTTCGCAGATTGTTGCAACAGAAGGGAATGGACGTCGACGCATAGCACAAAGAACGCCACGAGTAAGCTCATATCCGGTCAATGAAGCGAGAGTGGCGCGATTGCCGGTATAGACCTTAATGTCAGGTACGCGCTCAATAATTCCGGCAGCATCGCCGACGAGATGACGTTCTTCGCAAAGTAGAGCCACAGGGGTGTATCCGGCATCAAGAGCAACGTGTATCACTTTCGGACTCTCAGCAATAAACAGACCATTGTCGGGGTCGAGTTTATTACGAAGTTGTGCTTCGGTGAGTCGCGCAAACATTGCTATGCGCGGGTCGTTGATGTCGGTAATATATTCCTTATTGGCAATCATATACGCGAATATTCTTTCTTCCCTTTCAGGTAATAAGCAATTAAAATGTTGGGTGCGCCACAGATGAGGTTTTCGGAAGGAGATGGGAGCGAATCGTAATTATGTTTCATTCGTCGGAAATCGCGATGAGCCTTTAATATAGCTTTCGCATCACCCCAATGTAGAGTGGCGACTGATTTTGCCCATGCGATAGTGTCGAGTAGACGACGTTGTACGAGCGCTTTCCGACGTATATTGTGTGGCAAGTTTTTGTGGAGCATCAGCAGGTTGTTGCGGAAGTTGAGATATGTCTTTTTCGGATTCCCTACCGGTAATGACCCGCCTCCAAGGTGATATACTTTAGATGAGGGAATTGCGCGTAATCTCCATCCTTTCAGCCTCATGCGCCAACAAAGGTCAATTTCCTCCATGTGAGCAAAAAAAGCGCTATCCAATCCGCCAACTTCAAGATAGACCTTGCGACGCACCATAAAGGCGGCTCCCGAAGCCCATGCCACATCTATAGGTTCGTCGTATTGCCCGTTGTCGGTTTCTACATGTCCGAAAATGCGACCTCGGCAATATGGGTATCCATTTCTATCGATGTAGCCCCCGCAAGCGCCTGCGTATTCAAATTTTTCCGGAGCATCAACAGCCATGATTTTGGGTTGGCAAGCAGCAATATCGGGATTTTCAATCAATTCAGCGCGCAGGCTTTCAATCCATCCTGTTGTTGTGGCGACATCGCTATTGAGGAGTACCACAAATTCATGTTCAACAAGAGCAAGGGCGCGGTTATAACCTTCAGCAAAGCCATAGTTGGTGTCGAATGCAATTACTTTCACCGAAGGAAATTCTTCGGCTAAAACTTTAAGGGAGTCGTCGGAGCTTCCATTGTCTACAACGATAACGTCGGCCACTGATTCAGGGGTTGTGCTGACTACCTCGGGTAGGAAGCGACGCATCATCTCCGCTCCATTCCAATTAAGTATGATGACAGCTGTGTCGTTGGCTGATTTGATTGATACTGTTGTTCCCAAACTTAAGATTTATCGGTGTTCTTGAAATGCAATTTGATTATTCTCTCAGATTTTTCAGTTACGCGGAAAATGTCGGCAGCACGTACCCCTATAATCCATATGGGATTGTTGTCCATTGTCAGAATGAAGAGGCGATTGCGTTCGGACTGCGAGATTTTCTGCTCCGACAATATGTCGCTGATGAGTCGTTGTCCCGGAGCCCCAAACGGACGCATTCGGTCTCCATTGCGACGATGACGCAACTTAAATGTGTGTGGCTCATCAAGTATTTTCCCGTCGAGCCATATCGTATTTTGATTCTTAGGCGATTTTCGGAAACATTCGTAGTTTGTCTCGGAAATTGATATTTCAATAGGGTGGATTATATCGTCGAGGAGGGTTACGATTGTTTCGCTGTGGTTCTCTGCGGTAAATAGTTCAAGTTGACCGGCATATAACTCTAATTGTCGACCATCGCTTGTTGGGAAAAGGCGAGAAGCACGATTGTCGGGTTCGGCAAGAATTTGTCGAACGACATCCATCTCCATTTCGCATCCAAAGCATTGGGGTATTAGCAAATATAGAGTGCCCTCGAGGTCAATATCCTCATGGCGCATCATGTCAAGATTAATCTTATTGCCAACAAAATATTTCTTTGCAGCCCAGCTCAAATATGTAGAGAGCATCCTTGTGCTATGGCTCATCGCTTCGGCGGTGCGAAGCATCCCGGCTTGAGCAGTAGGAATTATTTCGTAGAGTTGAGGAATAAGCAGATTGCGAAGCGCGTTACGGCGGTAATCGTTGGCAAGGTTGGTGGAATCGGTGCGCCAACTGATATTTAGAGAATTAAGGTAACTTTCAATATCACAACGGGAAAGTTGAAGCATAGGGCGAATATAAATGCCACGTCTTTGAGCAATTCCCGACAATCCTTTTGGTCCGGAGCCTCTGGTCAAATTGAGCAACATAGTTTCGATAGAGTCTTCGCAATGATGACCAAGGGCGATATAGTGGAGTGAAAGTAGGCTGGCTTGTTGTTCAAACCACTCATAACGTAACCGTCGGCAGGTCATTTCGATTGACTCTCCCTGCATTTGCGAATTTCTCGTGTCAAATTTTATTTGATGTAGAGCGATTCCAAATTTGTCGGTAAGAGTTTCGCAATAATGACGGTCGTTGTCGCTCTCTTCGCCACGAAGCGAAAAGTCGCAGTGCAATGCGGTAATGTTGTATCCGGTACGCGACAGCGCAGTGAGAAGAGCTACAGAATCAGCGCCACCACTAATTGCCACTCCGATATGAGCATCATTGCTTATTCCGAGTGCTGATAGTGACGTGGTAATATTTTGTTCAAATAGCTCTGTCGTCATTGTGGAAATTATTTAAGCATTGCGGCAACTCTTTCAACTGCGGCAATAAACTTGTCGGCCTCTTCAAATGTGTTGTAGACGGCAAACGAAGCTCTGACTGTGCCTTCTATGCCAAGGGAACGCATTAAAGGTTGGGCGCAATGGTGTCCGGTGCGCACTTCAATGCCCAAAGTGTCGAGCAACATACCAATATCGTAGTGGTGCTCATTCCCAATTAAGAATGAAATCACTGCCGATTTGTTTTCCGATGTTCCAAAGATTTTCATTCCGGGGATTTTCAACATGCGTTCGGTTGTGTAGGTAAGTAGCGCATGTTCGTGAGCGGCAATGTTGTCGTAGCCAATCTCTTCAATAAAATCTATAGCTTTATTGAGGGCTGCAATGCCTACAAAGTCGGGAGTCCCGGCTTCAAATTTAAATGGGAGTTCGGCAAAAGTTGTATTGTCAAAACTTACATTAGCAATCATCTCACCGCCACCTTGATATGGAGGCATCATTTCGAGCCAACGTTTTTTGCCATAAAGGATACCAATGCCGGTAGGCCCATACATTTTATGAGCCGAGAAAGCATAAAAATCGGCATCTAAATCTCTTACATCGACTTTGATGTGAGGTATAGCTTGAGCTCCGTCAACCAAGACCGGAACGCTGTTGCTGTGGGCAAAGTCAATAATGTCTTTGATGGGATTGACGGTGCCGAGGACATTGGAGACATGGCACACGGCAACCAACTTGGTACGTTCATTGAACAGCGATCGATAGGCATTGAGGTTTAGTTCGCCAACTTCATTAATAGGCACGATGCGCAAAATGATTCGTTTGCGCTGCCCGAGCAATTGCCATGGCACAATGTTGGCGTGATGCTCCATTGTGGTGAGGATTATTTCATCGCCATTTTCCAAGAGATTGCCAAAAGAAGATGCTACGAGATTGATGGCTTCAGTGGTGCCTCGGGTGAAAATTATTTCCTGCTCCGAAGATGCGTTAATCCATTGAGCCACTCGTCGGCGAGTTGCTTCCTGCATATCGGTTGCTTCTTGAGATATTGTTGACACTCCGCGATGCACGTTGGCTTTCGTTTGAGTGTACATGTCGGTTATGGCATCGACAACAGGCATTGGTGTTTGAGAAGTGGCAGTATTGTCGAGATATATCATATCCTTACCCTTAATCTTGCGATTGAGGATAGGGAATTGTTCACGTATTTTATTGATGTCCATGATTGTCGGTTGTTTTTGGCATCTGTGCTAATTGTCACTTTATCCTATAACAACGCAAAAGTAATAAATATCTTTGAAAAAATCGTTGATATGATCGAATAGATTAGTTGTGTGCTTTCATCAAGCAAGTCTCAACGGAGCTTACTGCGGAGGAGAAGCGGAAACGATTTGAGGAGGTTGCAAGGAGGTTAGGAGATAAGATAATGGATTAATCCTCTTCCGGCTTTCCATTTTTTAAATTGCTCATATATGACATGAATAAACCGATGCAAGCCAAAACCGCCATCGCAAAGCATCCCAATACTATGACTCCTATCAAAATTTTAAGTAGCAACATGGTGTAAGAGTATTAGTTTCCTACAAATATAGTATATAACAAACAAAATAACAAAAATATGTCGCGAAAAAGCACAATATCTATATCTTTTAAAATAGAAGATGGCGCGGATGGTTTTAAGCAGTTAACTGCCGACGCAGAGGGGCTACGGAAAGTTATGCAGTCAACCGTCACGGAGGTAGATATGCGGAAAAAGATAATGTTACAATCGTTGAGAAAATATTAAAATAGTTATAATATTCGGGAGTTTGTGCGTATCTTTGTGCTAATTAACTGAATATAGATAAATTGCAACAAAATTAAATAGTAATAGTCATGAAGTATCATTATAAAACATCGGGAACCTGTTCACGTGGTATAGAAATCGAGATTAATGACGGAGTAATATCTTCAGTATTGTTTAATGGGGGTTGCCATGGTAATACTCAGGGAATAGCATCATTGGTTGTGGGCATGACGCCGCAACAAGTGATAGACCGTCTTGGAGGTATTCAATGTGGCGCAAAAGGC
>JAFXHY010000060.1 GCA_017536215.1 Muribaculaceae bacterium
AAGCATATATGGACCTTGGGAAAACTCCCCTTACAACCCAATCGTACACACATATTCAGCATCTGATGAGTGGTGGTCGAGAGGTCACGGCTCTTTGGTGGAAGGTCCCGACGGTCAATGGTGGATTATGTACCACGCTTATAAAAAAGGGGCTCACGCCATCGGTCGTCACACTTTGATGGAGCCCATCGAATGGACTAAAAACGGATGGTATCGCCCGGTTAAAGACCTTGATGTTTCAAATATCAAAACTATGAAGATTGATATTTCCGACAAATTTGATGGCGACAAATTAGGTTGGCAATGGAGTGGTTGGAAAGAACCGATTACAAAGTTCGCATCACTCAAGAAAGGGGCTCTAATACTCCCTGCTCAAGGCAACGCGCCCGTAGATGCTCTTAAGGCTCTTGCTGCAGCTCCCGATTATAAATATACCGTGGAAACATCTTTGACTGTTGGCAAGAACAATAAAGCCGGACTATTGCTTTTCTACAAAGAATCTCACCATGTAGGCATTTTCTGTGATAAAAAAACTATCACTGTGTATAAAAGCCCCACCGACAAGGTTGAAGTTGCAAATAAATATGGTAGCTCCCTTCATTTGCGTATCGACAATTGGGGCAAGACTGCCACTATGTGCGCTAGTAAAGACGGTATCGAATGGGACGTGATTTGCGAAAACATCGACATTGCCGACATTCACCACAACAAACTTGGCGAATTTATTTCTTTGCGCCCCGGTCTTTGCTCGTTTGGAGCCGGTGAAGCCCAATTCCATGAATTCTCTTATACACCAATAGATTAGAATTTTTTCACATAAAATATCTCTTCATGAACAGACTCCTGATCGCGGCAGTAATCTCTATTATTGTCGCGTCAAACTCCTTTGCTCAAACCCAAGTGATTGCCCACAGAGGTTTTCATTCCACAGGAAACTCCTATAACAACACTATTTCTGCACTGAAAAATGCGCAACAATTGGGCATATATGGGTCGGAATTCGATGTCCACGAAACCCGCGACGGCTCTTTAATTGTCATTCACGGGTTAAGACATCTATCAATTCCCAATGTGCAAGATGAGGATTTTGCCACAATTCGAAATCTACCCTTATCTAATGGTGAAATTGTACCAACGCTCGATGAGTATCTTGAGCAAGGCAAACAAAGTGCAACAACTCGACTCATCATTGAGATTAAAAGCCACTCTACCGCCGAGCAGGAAACTCGCGTCGTAAAAAAAGTCTTGGCTGCAGTTGAGAAGCACGAATTATCCTCTTTGGTGGAGTATATCGCATTCAGCAAACACGTTTGCAACGAACTTGTCAAATACTCTCCTGAAGGCACAAAAATTGCTTATCTGAGCGGTGACCTGACCCCGGAACAATGCAAGGAAGCCGGGTTCACCGGCATTGATTATAGCATCGAGGTCACTAAAAACAATCCCCAATGGATTAAACAGAGCCACGAACTCGGACTCACTGTGAACGTATGGACTGTCAACGACACCGAAAATTTACAATGGTGTATTGACCATGGCGTCGATTTCATCACTACCGACAATCCTACTGAAGCAATCCTACTTCTCGAAAAATAATCTCACCATTTAGACATTTACTGTGATAAAAAAACTATCACTGTGTATAAAAGTCCCACCGACAAAGTTGAAGTTGAAAATAAATATGGTAGTTCCCTTCATTTGCGTATCGACAATTGGGGCAAGACTGCCACTCTGTGCGCTAGTAAAGACGGTATCGAATGGGACGCGATTTGCGAATTAGAAGAATAAATTTAAACAACAATTTAAAACGCCTATACTTTCATGCAACGGATAACATTCCTTGACTACGTTCGTACTATTGCATGCTTTCTCGTGATGCTCGTCCATGCTTGTGAATTTTACTACACAGAATTTTATCCCACGACGATTATTGCCGATGAAAGCACCCGTTTGTGGGTGTCTATCTACGATGGATTTTCCAGGATGTCTGTACCGTTGTTCATGATTGTATCGGCTTTTCTATTGGCACCTATGAAAGAGGGGGAAAGTGCATTCTCATTTTATCGAAAACGTTTCATTCGCATTATTCCCCCATTCTTAATTTTCATGGTTTTATATGCCATTCTTCCCGTTGCTTGGGGACAATTCGATATCGCAACGGCTATCGACCAACTGATTTATTTACCATTAAATTTCCCGATGAATGCCGGGCATCTTTGGTTCATTTTCCCACTAATCGGGCTCTACCTATTTATTCCGATTATTTCCCCATGGCTGCGCAAGGTAGGTAAACGTGAGGAACAACTTTTCATCATACTCTTCCTTATTTCAACTTGCTTGCCTTTCTTAAACCACTTTGTGGGCTACGTATGGGGGCAATGCCTTTGGAACGAATTCCATTCTTTGTGGTATTTTTCCGGATATCTCGGTTATCTGGTGCTTGCTCACTATATCCACCGCTACATCAATTGGTCTACACGACGTCGCGTCGTTATCGGCTCTTCGGCGATGTTCGTTGGTGCAATAATTACCATCCTTTCATTCTACTTGCAGACCCCTCCGGGAACTCCTATCCCAACTACTACTGCCGAAATCGGTTGGACTTTTTGCACTATAAACTGCGTACTTCTCACTTTCGGTGCATTCATTCTTTTTAGTTGTATCAAGCGACCTTTGCGCTTCGTTACATCTATTTCCAAACTATCCTACGGAATGTATCTTATGCACATTTTCTGGCTCGGACTTTGGTACTCGATTATTACAAAAAATTTCGACCTCCCCGTAGCTTTAGAAATTCCCACCATCGCAGTTATGACCTACCTCACCTGCATTGTCGCAACAAAACTTCTCTCGCTTCTTCCCGGCAGCTACTACATAATCGGTGTCAAGAAGTAATATTAATTGACAAATAAAATCTAACTATTTACTACAATTTAATATCTTTATTTCGCTTACCGCGTTTATTTCCATCTCGCTTATGTAGTAAATTCGACACCTTTGCAATAAATGTCCTACCCCATATCCTCAATGCTGATGGCGTCGAGGAGATATCGCTCGCCAATGGGTCGGAGAATGACTCCATGGGTATTTCATCACCAAACTGCTCCGGATAAATTACTATAATATTATTGCGAGAGAAATTTTTCTGCATAAATCCGGGCAACTCTGCCATATCATTAGAGAAAGACACCGATGCCGGACGCGCTCCTATTATCACAAATAGGTCATCATCAAGCACTCGCGTCGACAGTAGCAAGAAGTCATCTCGGTCCTCTACTTGACGATATTCACTGCGAATGGTAAATTTATCACGTCGCAACACTCCGGCTATTACCCTACGACTGTCATTATTACAACAGAATATTATGCGACACCCCAACTCGCGAGCGAGATTACCCAACATGTGCAACCAACGCGTAAATCCGGTTTCAAACTCTGCTTTTGGAGGTACATACACTACTATTCGGGTCACCGTATTTGGTGGTATATAGCATCGCGAAATCACCACCATTTTATTCGTTAGTTTTAGCAATTGCTCCGTCTTTCCACCTAAGAATGTATCAATAACAGTAGCCTTACGGTGCATCCCGATATACAATTCGGTAATGTCGCGCTCCTCCATAGTATTGACCACTCCGGTCACCGTATTTAGGTCATATCGTTCGATAGTCGACAATTCGCTACCGGCAGCAGCCGCCGCTTTTACCGACAAATCAAGTACACTGCGTGCCAATGCTTTGGCCGACGGTGTATTATCATTCCTGACATTGATCGCATATAGCGTATCCCTTGCGCTTCGTTTTTCCGGTCGCGATAGCAAAGCCAATTCTACCAATCCTCCGGCAGTGAGCGGATTCGACACCGCGATAAGTATGTGCGACGTATGACGTTTTCGCTCTTTCTGCGGTTCTATGTCGTTCTCCACCATCTGCAACTTGATTCGCGCTGCTGCTCTTGTCGTAACTATAGGAGCAATGGCACATGTCACTAAAATTACCAATACCGTGCCATTGAGTATCGTTTCCCCCATCATGCGCGAACCATCAGGCAACACCATGTTGTATCCTATGGTCACTACTGCCAATGCTACGGCCGTGTGTGCCGTTGTCAAGCCAAACATCACATCTCGCTCCGCACCGTTCATCTTATAGATTTTCTGAGCACCCCAAGCTGCTATCCATTTACTTGACAACGCGATTACGAGCATCACTGCTGTCACCCACAACGTCTCGACATTACCGATAACCCTTACATTTATCATCATGCCGACTCCTATCAAGAAATAGGGGATAAATAGTGCATTCCCGACAAATTCTATACGACTCATCAGCGTTGACGATGTTGGAATATATCGATTTAGCACCAACCCCGCAAAGAAGGCGCCCAACACCGCCTCAAGGCCTATCAATTTGGCTACCAACGCCGACAACAAAACCATCGCCAGCACATACACATATTGTGTGACATTGTCGGAATAGGTCTTGAAGAAATATCGTGTCAATCGGGGATAGACATACAACACCGCTGCACAATACATCATCATCTTACAAAACAACCATGCTATCGCTCCGGTATTGACTCCACCTTCATGATACACATTTATCGCGCCTCCGAGCACCAACAACGCTCCGACAACGGCTATAATCGTTCCGACAATAGAGATTAACACCGCCGGGGATTTTGTGATACCAAAACGCGCAGCCACAGGATAGGATATCAACGTATGAGACGCATACATTGAAGCCAACAATATCGACGTTAGCCAATCTATCTTAAGCAGATACACACTCGCCACCGCGCCCATCACCATCGGTATGATAAATGTAAGTGCGCCAAACACAAGTCCGCGCTTCAGATTGAGTTTGAGGTGATACATGTCAATCTCAATCCCCGCCAAGAACATCAAATACAACAAGCCGACCTCCCCGAATATTTCAAAACTCGAGTCATCGGCAAGTATATTAAACCCGTAAGGACCCACAACTACTCCCGCTACAATCATACCGATGATATGCGGTATCTTGAGCTTATTGAGCAACAACGGTGCCATCAATATGATGACTAAGACGATAAGAAATATCGCCACCGGATGATCAACAAGCGCGGTCGAGAGTATAGTCATGGTTAAATACAATTTAAGATATTTCCTGATTGTGGGGACGCCTGCACTATGCGTCCCTACAACCGGTTTTTATAGTCTACTATCTTTCTATATAGCTTTATGCTTTAAATGCGCCTTTGCGGAGCATATATTGCGCAATTTGCACGGCGTTGAGGGCTGCTCCTTTCTTAATTTGGTCTCCTACCACCCAGAACGACAAGCCATTGGGATTACAAAGATCTTGACGTATACGCCCTACAAACACAGGGTCTTTACCTGCTATATCGAGGGGCATTGGGTATTTGTTTTCCATCGGTGCATCAACTACAACCACACCTTCAGCGGCGACAAAGGCTTCACGTGCCTGCTCTACGCTTACCGGGCTTTCGGTTTCAACCCATATTGCCTCTGAGTGAGCTCGCATAACGGGAACACGTACACACATTGCACTAACATCGAGATTAGGGGCATGCATGATTTTCTTGGTCTCGTTATACATTTTCATTTCCTCTTTGGTGTATCCGTTGTCTTGGAATACGTCGATATGAGGAATTACGTTGTAGGCCAACTGATGTGCAAATTTCTTTACCGTGGGCTCTTCTCCGGCACCAAGTTGACGATATTGCTCTACCAACTCATCCATTGCCGCTGCTCCGGCTCCACTGGCCGCCTGATAGGTGGCTACATGAACCTTCTTTATAGGTGACACATCATTTATAGCTTTCAATGCCACTACCATCTGAATTGTCGTACAGTTGGGATTGGCTATTACATTGCGTGGGGTGTTGAAGGCATCGTCGCCATTGACTTCAGGCACTACCAAAGGAACATCTTCGTCCATTCGGAACGCGCTCGAATTGTCAATCATCAATGCACCATGCGCGGTAATAATTTTCTCATATTGCTTTGACACACCTGCGCCTGCCGACGTAAATGCCACATCTATATCTTTGAAATCTTCGGGATTCTCACGAAGCTCTTTTACAATATATTCTTTACCTTTAAAGGTGTAACTGCGTCCGGCCGAACGGGCTGATCCAAACAACACCAAGTTGTCGATGGGGAAATTTTGTTCATCGAGAACTCGTAAAAATTCCTGACCTACGGCACCACTTGCGCCTACGATTGCTACATTCATTTTCTTAGTTTGCTAATTTTACTTATAACTTCGCCGCAAAATTATTCATTCTGCAACTATTTTCAAAATTTTTCAGCCATTATCCTCCTATTTTGCTGAAAATTTGAGCAATTTGTCGGGATTGACACTGATATTTTTATCTTTTAGAAGCGACACATCACCTCCACCACCAGTTTATCATGGTCGGAAACCGGTATAACGGCGTCTCTATGATAAAAATATTTTTCATAATTCACACGCAACTCTATGCGACGCACTGAGCCAAAGGTCAACGTGCTACCCAACGTCATTCGATGGCGTTCAGGTTGTGTGACAGTCAATTTTCCTTCTTCATTCATCTTTCCGTCGGAATGGTCTCCCATATAATCATAGCGACCCAATGCGGCTATCGACATTAACTTACCTCGCAATGGGAATTTACGCGATATGAACGAATCTATTATATTCAACCCTTCAAATGTATCGTGCAAATAGTTTTTGCGCAAATACTCCGCCTCAATATGCCACAACCCATCATTATATGAAACTCCGCCGTTCCACATCATATTGTCAACATCCTCGGGGCGCGATTTTTGACAACTTGCAATAAGGGTCAACACATTGGCGATTTTAGCTGTTGCTTTAAACGAAAAATTAAATGCTTTTGTCCAATAGTCTTTTTGATTGGTCAGCCCCGAACCATTGAACACT
>JAFXHY010000061.1 GCA_017536215.1 Muribaculaceae bacterium
ATGAACGGTCAGGCGGTTAACGTATGGTACACTCTCCCGATTAACTTCAAGCTCCAAGGCGTTTAATAATTGAACTTTACGCTTGCTTAAGCAAGCCATCCTGAATATCGTGAAGCCATTGCAAACCCTTTCATGGGTATTAGCAGTGGCTTCATTGTTTTTTTGCTATTATACCCACCCGATGCGCAAAAGTTATATCATAATAGTTATTGCAAGTATTAATAATATTTTGTAATTTTGAAAATTGGTAACTCAATAATGACTTGCCATTCGACTCAATTTCAATCCCCTATATAATAACGGTTTTAACGATATGAGTTCATTTATCATCGAAGGAAGCAAAAAGCTATCAGGCACTATCGAGCCTCAAGGCGCAAAAAATGAAGCACTGCAAGTGATTAGCGCATGCTTACTTACCACTCAGGAAGTTACTATTGAAAACATTCCTGACATCATTGACGTGCGCAATCTTATAGGATTGCTCGAAGCCATGGGAGTAAATGTGACTCGCAACTCAAAACATTGCTATACGTTCTGTGCGGCAAACATCAATACCGAATACGTCTATTCCATCGACTTTATTGAGCGCTCAGCTAAACTTCGTGGTTCTGTCCTTCTCATCGGACCGTTATTAGCTCGTTTGGGGCGCGCATATTTCCCCAAACCCGGTGGCGACCAAATCGGACGTAGAAAAGTCGACACTCATATTCAAGGATTAATGGCATTGGGGGCCACCGCTGAATATGATTTCGACATGGCGTCATATCGTCTCGAAGCCCCCAAAGGCGGACTGAAAGGAACATATATGCTACTTGAGGAGGCTTCTGTCACAGGAACTGCCAACATCATTATGGCGGCAGCTCTTGCCCAAGGTGATACGACTATCTACAACGCAGCCTGCGAACCTTATTTGCAACAACTTTGCAAAATGCTATCGGCAATGGGCGTTAGCATCAAAGGCATTGGTTCTAATCTCGTAGCAGTTTCCGGCGCTACTAATATTACCGGCACTCGTCATCGCATTCTTCCCGACATGATTGAAGTAGGTTCTTTCATCGGGCTGACAGCAATGACACAATCTTCGCTCACGATTCGCAACGTATCAATCGACAATCTCGGCATTATTCCAAGTAGCTTCCGCCGTCTTGGCATCAACGTTCAGCAACAAGGCGACGACCTTTATATCCCGGAACAGGATACCTACGAAATAGAAACCGGTCTCGATGGGTCTATCCCCACTATTGCCGACGCTCCTTGGCCCGGACTTACACCCGACTTGCTCAGCGTTATACTCGTTGCTGCGACTCAATGTAAAGGAAGCCTTTTGATTCATCAAAAGATGTTTGAAAGCCGACTATTCTTCGTCGACCGACTCATAGATATGGGTGCACAAATCATATTATGCGACCCTCACCGTGCCGTTGTTGTCGGACTTGACCATCGATTTCCACTTCGCGCCCACAGCATGTCGTCGCCCGACATTCGCGCCGGCATCGCACTTCTCATTGCCGCAATGTCGGCAAAAGGCACCTCTGTCATCGGAAACATCGAACAGATACAACGTGGCTATGAAGATATCGATATGCGTCTAAACGCTCTCGGGGCATCGATTATTACTCAAAGCTAACTCCTTCTTAGCATCATCTGTTCTGCAGTATTAAATCAGTGCCGCGAATTTAAAGACCTAATTCGCGCCTAGTTGTTGTTCTCCTAAATCAATAACAGGAACTCCAACTTCTTTCAATTCTTTGCCATATCGGAGTCGTCTACGTTTGTTGATATCTAAAGATAGCACAATTGTATCTACATTCACAATGCCATACAATGCCACCGGGTCGCCATACCAACGCGATGTCACCAAACAATAGTCCACTTTTTCTAACTCTGCCTCATCGAATGGGTCTACCGCATGAGCAATGCGTACTTTTTTACGTCCCAACTTAGCAACAGCACCCCTCGTCAGCGACGTAGAGTCGAGAGGGAGTATCTCCAACCTCGTTATACCTCGAGTCGCAATATAATCACGATAACGATTGCTCCACGCAAGCGAATCATAGGTATAGTTATGTCGTGGTGATGTAGTCAACATTCGCAACGTATCTCCTTTATGTTGAGCTATAGTTGTAGCATTATGAGCTCTGACAATATACCCCTCCCCATCTATATAAACCGGACGAGTCATTTTATACAATCCGACAGTAAATATCAGTGAGACCACCGCAAGAACAGCATACACCTTACGACGATAATAAAACAATGCCAATAGAAATGCCAATGTCAAAAACATCGGAATGAGTAACCACCATTCAATATAAATATCATTGAGCGATGCATGAGGCAATTGCGACACCCCAACCACCAAATAATCAAACGCCGAATAAACTCCGTTGAGCACCCACTCCAACCATGCCGGGTCAAAGCCAAATAGCGATAATACGACATACAACATTCCCCCGGATATCATAATCGGTGAAACAAATATAATCGCGATGTTTGCCACAAGAAAATACACAGGAACGCTATGAAAATGATATGCGACCAATGGAAAAGTGCCTAACGTAGCCGCAACGGTCGTTGTCAACCCTGCCCACAAAGTGTAAAAACGCATATTGCGATCGAAGACAGGGAGCAATAACGGGCTAAACAATACTATCGCCAATGTAGCCGCAAATGATAATTGGAACCCCACATTCATCAGCGATAACGGCGAAAATATCAGTATCAGAATTGCCGCCAGACATAGTGCATTGAGCGATGAACGGGGACAATCATAGATAAATGCCAACAACACTGCCGTAGCCATAATTACTGAGCGGCACACCGACGGAGACATGCCGGTAAATAGAGCGTAACCCCACAACACGACTATCGTCAGCCACCACCGCAATCGTCGCTGCCCTACCACCGCAAGAGGGAACAACATTATCGACACTAACACTACAATTACGGCTACATGTGCTCCACTCAACGCCAAAATGTGAGCAACTCCCGCTACCGCATATTCTTTTCTCCGCTCAGGAGTGAGTGCGGTTGTGTCGCCGGTTAAGATTGCGGCAACAAACACTGCGGTATTCTCATTCAATCCCGACGTAAAAATCTCATCTACGACTTGACTTCGCCATCGCTTCAAGAGGGTCATTATATTGTCGCTATGCCCCACTACATATAAATCCCCCTTAGGCACATAGCATCGCAACGAAATCCCTTTGTTGTAGTAATATTCCGACATATCATCTTCAAGCGGGAGGTCGACTTCACGACTCGGAAGATTAAAAGTCCCGCTAAAACGCACAACATCTCCGGGCTCAACAATTATATCAAATGCCGGATATGTCAGCACTGCGGTAAAATCTCCCCCCGACTTCGGCTCAACGTCGACATATATTTGTTGATTTTCCACTTGCTGTGCCACCTCCGTCACGTATCCTTGCATTGCAGCATCGGTAGGCACCTGAGTAAACTGCCGTGGCAGAACCATTGAAGTAGCAAACGCACCAAGCGATATCGCAAGGAAAATCTCAGCCAAAACTCCCCTTTTCAGCATCACCGCCAAAACTGCAATTCCCAATGATCCACCAACTAATATTATTGCGTCTATTTGGCCATATCTACACAACAATATCCCAATAACTACACCTATTAGTATCGGCAATAATGGAATATATGACAACGGAGGAGAAGTAAATCGCATTAAATGTTTCTGTTTACATTGTTGTCATCACCACAACAAAACTTAATACTCCAATTATCACCCAAAGAATGATGGCAAGAAATAACGGTCGCACTCCCACCCTTTTCACTGTTGGCAACGACAAGCTTGCGCCTATAAAAAATAGTGTTACTACCAACAATTTCTTAGCAACATAAACTATTCCTTCTGTCAATCCGGATGGCAATCCTACATACGAATTTACTACCATTGCCAACACAAATAACAATATGAACCATGGGATTGAAACCTTGGCTGCATTTTTATCGCGGAACAAAAACATTGTGACAAATGCCAACGGAATTATCCACAACGCACGTGTACATTTCACTATAGTAGCCACTTCGCATGCACCTTGGCTATAAGCAGAACCGGCTCCAACCACCGACGAAGTATCATGAATTGCTATTGCCGCCCATGTCCCAAATTGCTGATCGGTCATTTCAAAGAGATGTCCTAAAGGAGGAAACACAAACAATGCTATGGCATTAAGTATAAATATAACCCCTAACGAAACAGCCATCTCCTCTTCGCTCGCACGCACTACCGGTCCGACAGCCGCAATTGCACTTCCTCCGCATATAGCCGTTCCGGCCGATATCAGATAGCTTGTCTTTCTATTAATATGCATCCAATAGCCTATCAATACGCCAAACACCATGACGCAGATTACCGACGCTATCGTGAACGACATTCCTTGCCCTCCCGATTTCAATGCTTCCGTCACACTCATCCCAAAACCTAACCCGACTACGGATGCTTGCAGCAAATATTTTGAGCCTTTCTTATTGAACTTCTGATACGGCATCGGGAATAGGAAAGCAAAGAGCAAACCCACAAACAATGCTACCGGAGCGGTTACTGCCGGAAGACCCAACTTGTCAAATGGGAATAAAACCAATAATACTATTGCTATATACAACACCTTTGCAAGCAACATTCTTTTTGAAATGACACCTGCACCGACTAATTCTCCCATGAAAATTTTTGAATATAGTGATTAAAGTAATTCCTTATTCATTCCATATATTCCATGCAGCAAACGCTTGGAGCAAAAGCATCTCAAGACCATTTTTAGTTTCAGCTCCATATTCTTCCGCCTTCCGCATAAACATTGTCACATCAGGATTATATAGCAAGTCGTAGCAAAGATGCTCTTTTGTCAAGCAATCGTAGGGAATATCCGGACACTCCTCTACATGAGGATACATTCCTAATGGCGTTGTATTTACTATTATCAAATTTTCAGCCATCACCTCCGGGGTCAACTCCTCATATGTTATAGCACCTTCACGAACCGACCGCGACACCAACGTCGCTGTTATCCCCAGATTTTCAAGCCCTCTAACTACCGCTTTAGAGGCCCCTCCCGTGCCGAGAACAAGAGCCTTCTTACGTCGGTCATTTAGCAATGGTGAGATAGAATCCGTAAACCCGATAATATCTGAATTATAGCCTTTAAATTTCAGAGAGCCCTTATTGCTTATGATTTTTATCACATTCACTGCTCCAATTTTCGCAGCATCTTCATCCAACTCATTCAAATATGGTATTACCTGCTCTTTATACGGAATCGTCACATTCAATCCGGCAAGCGTAGGATACTCGCTGACAACTTCCATAAAGTCTCCGATGTCGGGAAGTTCAAAATTTAGATATCGTGCGTTAATACCCTCTGCTTCAAATTTTTGATTGAAATAGTTTTGAGAAAACGAATGAATTAAGGGAAACCCTATCAGACCATATATTTTTTCTTCGCTTATCATAATGTTTATTCTTCTATGTTTCAACTATTGGCTTAACCGCAAATATACTAATAAGCAAGCAAAAAAATATCAAGCTTCTTTGAATATTTTTAATGGCAAGCGAAAGTATATTGGATTTATACGTCAAAATTAGGTAATTTTCATCATAAATTTATTAATATCCTCACAAAATCTCGCCATTTTTTTTGGTCACATATATCAAAAAACTTATCTTTACAAAGGTAATATCCTATCAATTCTAATCAATTTACGATACATATGAAACATATAGTCATATTATTAATTGCATTCTTGAGTTCATCTTTCTGTTCGTCTGCAACAACATATCCGACACCCAATGGCTCCACCTACGAAATTCCCGACAATGAAGAGTATATATGCACCGTCAAGGGATGGAACTCTGCCAACGGAGAATATGCCACTATCCGCATCTACCTGCGCCATTCTACCTGCGACGACATATATATCGGTCGAGAAGTCAATGAACGCGGAGTTTCCTCTCTCTACGGGGTTGTCAAGTTAGTAACCAATCCCAACTACCAAAATCGCTATAAATATTATGTAAAGACAGGGCTTATTGGCGCCTTTTTTTTCAACTCCGACAAGTTGAACCGCAAATACGTTAGAGAATGGTAACAAATTCCGACTTTTCGCATTAATTATGACTCCAACAAGTATATTTCAACATCGTGTATGGGTTGTAATTATGGCCCTATCCATTGCTGTGGCGTGGGGATGGGCATTTCCTCTCCTTAAATTGGGATTCGACGAATTTGGCATCGCTCAGCATATGACCGCAAGCAAAATTCTGTTTGCCGGATTACGATTTGCCTCTGCCGGAATCATCCTATTGATAATAGCCGCCACAACGGGCAAGAGTTTCAAAGTCGACACCACTTGGGGCTGGGGCTACGTTGTAGCATTTGCGCTTCTCAACACTACGCTCCACTACACTTTTTTTTATATCGGACTATCAAATAGCGCAGGCGCTCGTGCTGCTATTCTCAACTCCTTGGGCACTTTTATCCTCGTGCTATTGGCGTGTATGGTATTCAAGAGCGACAAACTGACGACTAAAAAACTTATCGGCTGCCTAATCGGCTTTACCGGTATTCTCACACTAAATATCGGTGGCACTGAAAGCGGGAAATTCACATTTGATGGCGACGGCATGATTATAATCAACACCATATGCACCGCTATGGCCGGTCTGTTAATTCGCAACGTCAGCCGTCGCGTCGATATCTTTGTCGGCACCGGTTACGCTCTCACCATCGGTGGGGTTCTTCTGATTATCCCGGGATTTGCATTCGGAGGCTCATTGCCTTCGATTACTGTATCCGGTATTCTAATTTTGGCTACACTGATTGCAATCTCTGCCGTCTGTTTCGCTATCTACAACAAACTTATCAGCTGCAATCCCGTAGGTAAAATTGCTATTTTCAACTCCCTCATTCCCATTGTCGGAGCTATTACATCATGCCTCTGCCTTGGCGAAACTTTTTATTGGCAATACCTAATCTCCGCACTCCTTGCCGGCACCGGCATCTACATCATCAACCGCTCTAAATAGCTATAAAAAAGAGACCATTGACTTGCGTCAATGGTCTCTAATGATTATTGTGCCACATTAGCGCTCAGCGCGAATCGGATTATTTAGGAAATCCTCATAGGCTAAAGCAATACCCTCGGCAAGCTCAACCTTGTGGTGCCACCCCATTGCATGAATTTTGCTCACATCAAGCAACTTGCGCGGAGTGCCATTCGGGCGTGTTGAATCCCACAATATTTCACCATCATAGCCAACGACATTTGCTACCATTTCTGTCAGTTGTCGTATTGTGACCTCTTTCCCGGTACCCGCATTGACCGTCTCATTCCCCGAATAATTATTCATCAAGAAAACACAAAGATTGGCCAAGTCGTCGACATATAAAAACTCTCGCAACGGACTTCCATCACCCCAGCAAGTCACCGTAGCCGCACCTGCCTCTTTAGCCTCATGGAATCGACGTATCAACGCCGGCAACACGTGTGAATGTTCCGGATGATAATTGTCGTTCGGTCCATATAAATTAGTCGGCATCACCGAAATGAAGTCAGTACCATATTGACGATTGAGATATTCACAATATTTCAAGCCCGAAATTTTGGCAAGCGCATACGCCTCATTGGTCGGTTCGAGCGACGATGTCAGCAAACAATCCTCACGCATCGGCTGTGGTGCCATGCGAGGATAGATACACGATGACCCAAGAAATTGCAACTTGCGACAACCCGTGCGCCACGCAGCATTGATAACATTCATTTCAAGCATCATATTTTGATACATGAAATCAGCAAGAGCGCTACTGTTTGCCACAATGCCACCCACTTTTGCCGCCGCCAAAAACACATAATCCGGACGATTTTCCTCAAAAAACTTTTCCACCTCAGCTTGCCTGCACAAATCAAGTTCCTTATGAGTGCGAGTTATTATATTTGTATAGCCTTGGCATTCAAGTTCACGCACTATTGCCGAGCCGACCATGCCACGATGACCGGCAACATATATTTTTGCATCTTTCGGCATCATATCGCAGAATCTCCCTCCAATTCATCAAGTTTGCCACGCAAATAAAGTTTGCGCACAAATTTCATATCATGCTCCATCATAATTCTTACAAGCTCCTCAAAAGAAGTCTTTGTAGGATTCCACCCCAACAGATTGCGAGCCTTTGTAGGGTCGCCAAGCAACTGTTCCACTTCACACGGGCGGAAATATTTCGGGTCAACCTCAACGATTACTCGCCCTGTTGCTTTGTCGATACCTTTCTCATCAACCCCTTCGCCCTTCCATTCCAAATCGATACCGACATGGCGGAAAGCCAGCGTGGCAAACTCGCGCACGGTGTGCATCTCCCCGGTTGCTATCACAAAATCTTCAGGAGTGGGATGTTGCAATATAAGCCACATACATTCCACATAGTCCTTGGCATAGCCCCAGTCGCGACGTGCATCAAGATTGCCTAAATAAAGTCGGTCCTGAAACCCTTGTGCTATACGCGATGCCGCAATCGTGATTTTGCGCGTCACGAATGTTTCTCCGCGGCGCTCACTCTCATGATTAAACAATATACCATTTACAGCAAACATTCCATAGCTCTCGCGATAATTCTTCGTAATCCAAAAGCCATATTGCTTTGCCACGCCATAGGGGGAACGAGGATAAAAGGGCGTAGTCTCCTTCTGTGGCACTTCCTGCACCTTTCCATATAGTTCCGACGTAGAAGCCTGATAAATCTTAGTCTTCTTCTCCATCCCCAATATTCTAACAGCTTCAAGCAATCGCAACGGCCCTATCGCATCGGCATCGGCGGTAAATTCCGGCACATCAAACGACACCTTAACATGACTTTGCGCTGCAAGATTATATATCTCATCGGGCTGTACCAACTGAATTATCCTCACCAACGACGACGAATCTGTCATATCTCCCCAATGGAGATTGACCAAACGCGTTTTTTTCATATCGCGGACCCACTCATCAAGATATAAATGTTCAATACGCCCCGTATTAAACGACGACGAACGGCGCATTATTCCATGCACCTCGTAACCCTTTTCTATTAGAAACTCCGCCAGATAACTACCATCTTGACCGGTTATACCGGTGATAAGTGCAACTTTTCTCATATAACAAAAAAATCTTGAAATATTCCTAATTAATAAAAAGCAATTATATTCTACAAAATTACACTTTTTTCTCAATATCCAACACTTACATCCCAATTTCTTTCCTACACTCAACGCATAAGCCCAATTGTATCCGCAATAAATTATTCCTCAACGGAGATATCCCGCCACCCAAAAAATATAAATTATAGTCTACAATATTAGATCTTAAATAAAACGCAAGAGGTCGGGGTTTTATACTCCGACCTCTTGCGTTATTTTAATCCCGCTATCAGAACGGGAAATTGATACCCAAATTCACGCTGGCATTCGACGACAAGGGAGCTCCCTGCTTTGCCAACTTGGTGAATGTGCGGTCCATTCCGAGAAACAAGTTAAACCCTTTAGGATGGAAGTTAATCAACCAACCAAAACCTGTGCCATAGGTGCCGGTGGCAACATTGACTCCGGCTGAGAAAATTTTACATGGAGCCACGTTGGCCGACAAGCGAAATTCTGTACTTGTATAATCCCCTTGAAATCGTGTGTTGTTTAGCAACCCGACCGTCAATTTTCGATAAAACGGCATTGAATAGCGAACTCCAAGATTGAGAGTTGCGCCAAGCATTTTGGTGCGTGAGCCACTGTTGCCCATATCATTAAGCTCATAGAGTGCCGAGATATCATCTTTCAACTTATCCATCTCATTTTCAAAACTGTTGGAAGCATCATCATTGACATTAAATGTATAGTCGGCAGTAGTGAATGCTTGGTCACCATTGGTCGATGCTACGATGTTTGAGTCCCATTGAATAAAACCAAGGTCGAGCACCGAGGCGCTGAACTGCCAATCATCATTGAGCGTATACACCGCACCAAGGTCGACAGCAGCGCCAAAACCACCAATCCCGGCGCCGTCGATGTCAATTCCATCGACATATTCATGACCGGTATTATTGTTTTTGGCATGAGTATAGAACGCACCCTTTATACTTGATTGAACTGTCGCATTGGTAACCGCTGTCCATGCATTTTCTCCTAATGTCAATTGTGCTTTTTCAAATTCGGCATCAACATTTCCACCGCCAACGAGGAATTTCAATGTAGCTCCGATACGCAAATGCTTATTGATATTTCTTGAATGTCCGAATGCTACTTCTACATAGGCATTAGCATGTGCATTAAAATCCGTAATGTCGTAAGTAGAGTTGGTTGCACCCTCCTTAGCCAATGAGAACAACGCTTTCGGGATTGTAGTATTTTCATTCACCCGCGCATTGATGCCGATAGTGTTGTAACCACCGAGACCTTTAAATCCCACGCTTAAAATGTCTATTTTAAGATTCATACCCAACGTATTTTTGTCCTCCAAGTTGCTCATAAACTCTTCAACGCTTACCATTGGATTGAGGAATGTGGTAGTTTTTTCGTTAACATTGTAGAGCACATCGGTCAGGTTAAGATTACCATTAAGCGCGACATTAAAATTGCCCAACGCAGGCATCGACACGTATTCATTTTCATTCCCGAACGCAGGGTTAAGTTGATGACGATAAGTATATTCATCAACGAAATAGCCCGAATAAGTACTTTGGGCTGTAGCCACTATTGGCATTGCCAACATTGCTATCACTATATGTTTTACGATTGCTTTCATCGTGATTCTCTGTTTTTTAATTGTGTGTGTTTTTTATAATTCTTTGATATAGCTTCCCGATACTTTCACTTTTATATTCTTAAGCGCAATGTTTTGAGTAGGACTCAATGCAGCGTCGGAATCTCCGGCAACTGCTTTCGCCTCAAAACTGATACCATCGAGATGCTTTATCTCTCCTGTCACACGAATATTGATGGGCTTATTCTGAGCTTCTGCTTCAATCTCTGCTCCTTCAATATCCACATTATTGATTTTATTACCATGAACATCGATTGGATATCCCACCAATTTAATTCCCACGGGGAGGTCGGTTGATACTTCTGCTGCGACTTCGAGCTCTTCAATAGCAATAGCATCTACATCTTCATCATTCCACCCATCGATAACATCTCTATAGACTATAACCGCACCATTGTTTAATGCCAACGGACAGTAGAAGGTATATTCTCCCGTAGCTTTACCCAAATTTACGCCAACACGGAAATCTTCAACTTGCTGATTGGGAATACAGGGATTGTTGAGCGTGACACCTATCGACGACGGCAGTCCATTGCCACTGAGCACATCGCTTAGCGAAGTATAAGCTACATGCGACGCATTTTCATAACCGGCATAATAAGCCGACGGCACTTTCGGAGATAGGCAATATTGCTGAGGCGCTGTACCATTCTCATATCCGATAGTGAAATATTCATTATCCAATGAATATTCCTGTTGCGGCGCCGACGGGCGATATGCTGTCAATGTTAATCCTGTCTGTGCCACCACTTTATACGATGCAACCGGGTTATTGATTGATAAGTAGATTTGTGGATTGATAATACTAATATCTGTACCCTCCTGATTAAGCACCGAGGGAAGGTCGTTCAACGAAATAGGGGCTATATCGATATTTTCAAGCGGATAGTTTATACTTCCCGAGAAGCCCTCAATATCAACCTCGCTAAACGTACAATCCTTCACCAAAGTAACGGTATGGGGCAACGTAGCTACATCGTCGGTCTCTACGATTATTTTTCCGCCAACCACACTCACTTCATCCTCAAACAACATTGAGTGATTCCCGGCATCGAATTTTACCCCGGCCGCCTCAAGGTCGATTGATTTAATTCTCATGTCCAATTTTACGATATTGCTCTCAACCGGAACCGAGGCAACATAGAGTTGACCTGTCGCCGGGTCATAATTTCCGGGAGCATCTTTGATTGTCAACCCCTTGGGTATTTCAACCAATAAATCGCGATATTCCACTTTGAGGTGCTCATCGAATTTCAGTTCCTTCAACTCAAGCGACAATACTACCTCAAGGTCGAGATTTATACGCGATAACGCCGTAATATGATTGGATATGTTGTAAAATTCATATTTAAATTTAGAACTATCCTCCGTCAATAAATACTCTCCATGATAGTCGACATGCATATCAGGGAATTCAAGTTCAAGAATCTTCTCTGTATGGTCTGCTTCGGGAGCATCGGCATGAATGTCGGGGATGCTTATTTCGTCGGAATTAAAACTGCCCTCTTCGATAATCACATATTCGCCATTTACAACTTTAATGCGGCTATTATCCTCGAGGTCAAAAATATCGCTCAACACAATGTCGTCGATATTAAGCGGCAGTACGAGATCTTTGACTTTTAATTCTGCAGTTGTATCGATATCGGATAAATCATACGAATCATCAATGCAACCGGTGAGCATCACCGATAAAACAGCCGATGATGTCAGTAGGCTTTTGAATTTCATGTATTTAAATTTTTGGGTTAAATTATATAGGTAATGTCGATTGGTTCAAATAATCAAATAATTGTGGTTGCAATGTACACATAATTTAACTAATCGCCCATTAAAATTTAGTTAATTTACGTTAAATCGATTTTATTCCCTTTTGGCGAAAATTTACAACCAATATTGGCTGAGTTATTGGAAAAATGCGTAAATTTGCATTATTATGGTTGCGAGTAAGCCTCCGCTTCTCTGACAAATACCCCTGCAATGAAGTTTAGACGTGTTATAAAAATAATTCGAGGTGTGGTGATGACTATGATAGTCCTCGCCATTATATTGCCTGCGCTACTTTTTGTAGCGCTCTCATTGCCTGTGGTACACAATGGTATTCGCGAAAAATGCGAGGATTTACTAAGCACCAAATTAGGAGTGGAAGTCACGATTGGCGACCTCGGGATTCGTCCTTTCAACCGCGCATTGCTTCGCGATGTTGCTTTAATAAATGACAGCGATACCATTCTAATTGCGCAAAGATTAGGCACCGGAATCAACATAATAGAGCTTCTGAAAGGAAACATCGCATTCGATTATGCCGAGTTGACCGGCGTCGACATACGCCTTCGAAAGGACTCTCCGGATGCCCCTTTAAACATTCAGCCTATCATCGATGCGCTGACGAAGAAAGAGAAAGACAAAGAGCCCTC
The DNA here is from genome assembly GCA_017536215.1 of Muribaculaceae bacterium. Classification (GTDB taxonomy): domain Bacteria; phylum Bacteroidota; class Bacteroidia; order Bacteroidales; family Muribaculaceae; genus JAGBWK01. Next base: position 13,222 of record JAFXHY010000061.1, read on the forward strand.
AAAATTCGACATTCGAATAAATACCGTTGTAGTGCGCAAGTCAACTATCAGTTATGATGTTGCATCGGTCGAGCATGCCGAGCCCGGCTTTTTTGATGCCAACCACATAAAGATAAGCAATCTACGAGCCGACCTCAACCTGCCGAAACTATGCAACGATAAATATATTGTCAACCTCAAACGATTAGCATTCGTAGAGCAATCAGGGCTTGAGGTAACCGACATTCATTCTGCATTAAAATACTCCAAAGAACAAATCGGATGGGAAAACATGGTAATAGAAATGCCAAACTCAAGAATTGAGCCCACTGATTTTAAAGAATCCTTATCCTCATTAGGAGGAATCGCAACAGGAATTTCCGACCGAAAGGTCAATATCGGCATCAAACAGGGGAGCCACATTTCCCTTGCTGATATTGCACCATTGGCTCCCGATTTGGTTGGCATCAATTCCACAATTAACTTCAATGTCGATATTTCTGCCAACCGTAACCACGTCAATCTCAACTCGGTTAACATCACCGACAACACCGGCGACTTTGTTTTGACACTTAGCAATGGTGTTGTAAACAATCCTCTCGACAACGAACATTTGCACTATAAAATTGACGACGTATCTCTCAATATCGGCACCAAGCTACTTGCATTGTTGCCTAACAATTCTTTAAAGCTACCCCAAAATGTCAAACTACCGCAAGGGATAAAACTTAAAGGAAACGCAGAGGGAAACTTACGCAGCGGACGTGCAAAAGTTGACGCCAACATCGACAACGGATACATGGCGGCTCAATTGGCCTACAAAAAGAACAAAAACGCCCCACTATCAGCGAAATTCGACATCAAAGCAAAAAATATCAATCTTAAAGAAACCCTCGGACACAACGACCTCGGGACGCTGAACGGCAGCTTCAATGGAGAAGCAACCATTGCCGGGAAGAGGAGTAAAGCTCATTTAGATGGCTCTGTAACCGATTTCACATTCCGCGGGCATAATTACTCCATTCTATCCACCAATCTCAACTATAAAGGAGGTGCTGTTGACGGCAAATTATCACTCTCCGATGACGCCGGGAATATTAATCTTGACTTCGACGGTGAAACCACCCACGGCAAAGAATTTTTCAATCTCTCTGCCAAAATTGAAAATGTTGATCTTTACAGCCTCAATCTCACCGACAAATATGAAGGATATCTTCTCAATGCCAACATTGAAGCAAATCTCAAAGGAGTTCTTCCTGACCGAGCCGATGGGGTTGTTACTATTAACAATCCAAGTCTGACATCATCAGATGGAAATTCTCTGGCATTTAACAACATTACAATAATCAGCAATGCGTCAGCACTACCTCGCAGTTTGCAACTAAAAAGCGACATTATAAATGGTGACATTACCGGCGATTTCAGTTTTAGCTCACTATTGCCTACACTCTCCGACATCGCCCTTCAAGCACTTCCAACTCTAACCGATACGAAAGCCGTAAAAGAGATTCGTAAAAAAGCTGACTTCAGTGGTAACGATTTCAATTTCAGTTTCACGCTCGACAATCTCGACAACATATCGGATTTCTTCAATCTGCCAATCTACGCTATTTATCCAATCGACATTGAGGGCAATTTTGACGCCATTAATTCGCAAGCTTCATTAATTTTAGATGCGCCCTATCTGCGTCAAGGGGATAAATTAATAGAGGGTACACAGCTATCTATAGCCGTCGATGGCAACGAAGGCTCCGACCGTGTGGCTCTTAACACATCATACCCTTCGAGAGACGGTGGCATGATAGCTATGACCTTTGCGTTGCAAGCCAACAACAACATTGTAGATACCGACATAAATTGGAAAATTGACCGCGAACGCGACTATAGCGGTTCGGTTGCCATGTCAACTCTAATCGACAATAACGACGGAAACATCAATTCATATACCGACATACATCAATCTACTATCACATTCAACGATTCATCGTGGATTGTCTCTCCGGCTTTAATTGTCACCAACGGGCTCTCAAAAATCAGCATTTCCGACTTCAACGTAAGCAAACAGAATCAATTTGTTAAAATTGAAGGTGAAGTATCTAACGACCCTACCGATGTACTGAAAATCGATGTCAAAAACCTCGACCTCGGTTATATTTTTGAATCTCTAAACATCAACAAAGTGCAGCTCGGAGGTAGCGCAACCGGGGTAATTACAGGCACCAACTTGCTGTCGGGAGCTCCGCAATTGTCTACCGATGGCATACACGTTACCGATATAAGCTACAACCGTTGCGTATTGGGGGATGCCGACGTGCTCTCGCGGTGGGACAACGACACCAAAGCAGTTGCTATTGATGGCACAATTCATCAGTTCAACGGCAAGACGGCAAAAGTGGAATGTAAAATATTTCCATTGAGTTCTTCGCTCGACGTTGTCCTCAAAGCCAATGAAACTCCGGTTGGATTTATGGAGGAATACATGCAAGCGTTTGCATCTGAAATATCCGGATTGGGGTCAGGCACGGCACATATCTACGGAACATTCTCCGATATCGACCTCGAAGGCGACATCTATGTCGAGAACATGAGATTGAAATTAAATTTCACTAATACATATTATTCAACTTCCGACTCTATCAAAATAACCCCCGGAAAGATAACATTGGAAGATGTCACTCTGAGCGACCCATACGGAAATACAGCTCGCCTCGACGGCACTGTCTACCACACCTATTTCCGAGAGCCGACATTTGACTTTAATATTAGCAACGTACGCGAAATGTTGGTTTACAATGAGTCGGCGACAGCCAATGCTGATTGGTATGGTAAAATTTTTGTTAATGGAGGTGCAACTATCAAGGGGGAACCGGGAGTGGTCAAAATTGATGTAGAGGCTACAACCACCGCCGGCTCTACATTCTCATTTGTGCTGTCGGAGCTTGAAATTGCCGA
>JAFXHY010000008.1 GCA_017536215.1 Muribaculaceae bacterium
ATATATTGAGAAGGATTTGATGATTAATGACGAAATTGACCGTTTGCGTCTTGCCACAACCTCTGCCCTTTTGTCGGGACGGCGAGATGTGATTGTCGTGTCGTCCGTGTCATGCCTCTATGGTATAGGAAATCCTGAAGATTTTCATAGCAATGTAATAGATGTTAAAGTAGGGCAAAAAATTGCGCGAAACGCCTTTCTTCGTAGGCTGACAGAGGCTTTATATTCGCGAAATGAAGTTGACTTATCTCGAGGAACATTTAGAGTAAAAGGAGATACGGTGGATATTCGTTTGGCGTATGAAGAGATAATTTTGCGTATTGTGTTTTGGGGAGATGAAATAGAATCTATTCAAACTCTTCATCCTATAGATGGCGTATCGCTCGGCGCACATGATTGTTTTAAAATCTATCCTGCCAATATCTTTGTTACGACAAAAGAGCGGCAAGCATCGGCTTTGGCTGAGATGGAGATCGATTTAGGTCAATGTGTGGACATGTTCAATCAAGAAGGTAAACCATTAGAAGCCAAACGTCTCTATGAACGAACGAGCTATGACTTGGAAATGATTAGAGAAATCGGGCATTGCCCGGGTATTGAAAACTATAGTAGATACTTCGATGGTAGAGAACCTGGTGTGAGACCATTCTGCCTTTTAGATTATTTTCCCGACGATTTTATTACTATTATTGATGAAAGTCATGTGACATTGCCTCAGATACGAGCAATGGCCGGCGGGGACCTTTCGCGCAAATGCACGTTGGTCGACTATGGCTTTAGATTACCTTCGGCTATCGACAATCGTCCGTTGCGCTTTGAAGAATTTGAATCGTTAACGCCTCAGGTTATATATGTAAGTGCTACCCCTGCTGATTATGAATTAATCAAAAGTGAAGGTATTGTTGTCGAACAGATTATACGCCCTACAGGATTACTTGACCCGACCATAACCGTTCGACCGACTATAAATCAAATCGACGATTTAATCATGGAGATTGACCGTCGACGTCAACAACAAGAACGTGTGCTTGTCACTACGCTTACAAAGCGAATGGCGGAGGAACTTAATGACTATTTTGTAAAACTTGAGATAAAAGCTGCCTACATTCACTCCGATGTCGACACGATGGATCGTATTAAGATATTAGATGATTTGCGTGCCGGAGTATATGATGTGCTGATAGGTGTAAACTTATTACGCGAGGGACTTGATTTGCCGGAAGTTTCACTTGTCGCAATCCTTGATGCTGATAAAGAAGGCTTTTTAAGGTCGCACCGCTCGTTGACTCAAACCGTTGGTCGCGCAGCCCGAAATCTTAATGGTGCGGTAATTATGTATGCCGATAAAATTACCGAGTCAATGCAGCTTACTATTGATGAAACTAATCGCCGTAGATCGTTGCAACTCGCTTATAATGAAAAGCATGGTATTACACCAAAAGCAATCGTTAAAGCGCGGAATGTATTGATTGGTTTTGACGCTGATGAAGTAGATGTGACTGCTGCAAGCTCTAAAGTTCAACGAGCAATCCCCTACGCCGACGAATATAAAACCACTGTTGCAAATGTCGCTGCCGACCCGATATTACCATATATGTCGGATAAGGATCTGGAAGCTCATATCGAGAAGCAGCGAGCAGCAATGCGAAAAGCCGCTAAAAATATGGAATTTATTGAGGCGGCACGCCTGCGTGATGAGATAATTAAACTTGAACAGATGCTTGCTGATAGCGTAAATTCGTAATACCCTCTTTTATAGAAATTATATGTCTCAGTATATTAACGAAATAAAATCTACAGAATCTAAATTCCTCCCCACTTCGCTTAAAGAAGTGGAGGCTTTGGGCTGGGATTATATTGATGTAATTTTATTCTCGGGCGATGCGTATATAGACCATCCGTCATTTGGCGCCGCAGTGTTGGGCAGAGTGTTGCAGTCGCATGGATATAGGGTTGCAATCGTGCCACAGCCTAATTGGCGAGATGATTTGCGTGATTTTCGCAAGTTGGGAGCTCCTCGATTATTTTTCGGCGTTTCGGCGGGAGCGATGGACTCGATGGTAAATCATTATACCGCTAATCGTCGTCGTAGGTCGGATGATGCATACACTCCCGGTGGAAGAGCCGGTATGCGTCCCGATTATCCTACAATCGTCTATACCAAAATTCTTCGAGAAATCTACGGGAATTCTACCCCGATAATTATTGGTGGGATTGAGGCTTCAATGCGTAGATTGTCGCATTATGATTACTGGCAAGATTCTTTGCGTCAGTCCATATTGGTCGATGCACCTGCCGATTTACTCATATATGGTATGGGGGAAAAAGGTATTATCGCATTGGCCGAAAGCCTCGCTGCCGGAATTCCGATTGGTGAAATTAAAGACTTGCCTCAGACAGTTGTGATGCTACCAATCGAAGAGATGGGGCAAACCGACGACAATAATATTGTGCTTCATTCATGGAAGGAAGTGTCGAAATCCAAACGTTGTCAAGCGGAAAATTTCAAGCA
>JAFXHY010000062.1 GCA_017536215.1 Muribaculaceae bacterium
CCGAGGTCGTGGGCCAAGCAACCGGCAGCGACAATGTCGCCGATAGAATAAAAAGTTTCGGCGGGGACTTCCGGGTGTCTTTGTCGAAGGACAGCAGCGATGTCGTTGGCTAAAGAACGCCCGACGCAAGCTACTTCGATAGAGTGGGTCAGACGGTTGTGCACGAAAATGCTCCCCGGAAGAGGGAACACTTGAGTTTTATTTTGCAGACGACGAAACGGAGAGGAGAAAACGAGTCGGTCGTAGTCACGTTGGAAGTCGGAGCGAAGGCCACGACGTTCGTCGTGATAGTCTTCGAGTCCGAGTCGCATGTCGGAGATAAGATTCTCCCACTTCATAGACTTAGGAAGATTCTCAGAGGTTGATAGAGTCGTCATCGTAGGTTTGATAAAGTAAATCGTTGTAGGGGAATCGCTGCAGGTGAATTTCTTTCGCCATGTCGTAGAGGAGTTGTTTAAGCGATTCTATGTTTAGGGAATTTTTAGCCGAAATGAACACGCAGTTGTCGTGCATTTTAGCCATCCAAGTATCTTGTAGCTCATCAAGTGGAATGTTTTCTCGACGACGAGGTGTAAGGTCGTCCTCATCCTTAGGGACGTAGTTGTAGGCGTCGATTTTGTTGAACACCATAATCATCGGTTTGTCCTTGGCATCGCAAATTTCTTGAAGAGTACGATTTACAACTTCGATTTGTTCTTCGAATCCGGGGTGAGAGATGTCGACAACGTGAACGAGAATGTCGGCGTCGCGCACTTCGTCGAGTGTAGATTTGAAAGAGTCGACGAGGTGGGTGGGAAGTTTGCGAATGAATCCAACGGTGTCGGTCAAAAGGAACGGTAGGTTCTCAATGACAACTTTACGCACAGTGGTGTCGAGAGTGGCGAAAAGTTTATTCTCGGCAAAAACTTCGCTTTTTGCGAGAAGGTTCATGAGAGTAGATTTTCCAACGTTAGTATATCCCACGAGCGCAACGCGAGTGAGTTTGCCACGATTTTTACGCTGCATAGATTTTTGTTTGTCGATAGCGGCGAGTTCGTGTTTAAGTCGCGATATCTTATCGAGAATTATACGTCGGTCGGTTTCGATTTGCGTTTCACCTGGTCCGCGCATACCGATACCGCCACGTTGACGTTCGAGGTGAGTCCAAAGGCGAGTAAGTCGCGGGAGGAGGTATTGGTATTGAGCGAGTTCGACTTGCGTTTTAGCGTTGGCAGTTTGAGCTCGTTTAGCGAAAATATCGAGAATGAGAGAAGTGCGGTCAAGTATTTTGACTTGCAATTCTTTTTCGATGTTTGATACTTGCTTAATAGACAGGTCGTCGTCGAAGATGACCATTCCAATTTCGTTTTGCTCGACGTAGTTTTTAATTTCTTCGAGTTTGCCTTTCCCGACGAAAGTGCGGGAATTAGGCATATCCATTTTCTGAGTGAAACGTCGCACGGTTACAGCTCCAGCCGTGTCGGCGAGAAATTCTAATTCGTCGAGGTATTCGTTGACTTTAGCTTCGTTTTGAGAAGAAGTGATAAGTCCGACGAGTACAGTACGTTCTGTCGATTCTTTATTTATGATGAGATCTTTCATGTCCAAACATTATCCCTAATTAAAAAACAAAGTTACGAAAAAAATGGAGATATGTAATAAATTGGCGCATTTTTGGAGATTTGGAGATGTAAATTTGCGGAATACATGTCGCAAACTATTTTTGTTAAAGATGCAGATAATGAGGGCTTCATAAATTTGAAAGGAAATATTAAGAATTATTGAAAAATAGTTGCGAATAGAGTAAATATACTATATTTTTGCATTACGAAAAAAAGGGATACTTATCCGGCGGATATATTACTTATCGATAGCGTAAATTTCAATTTTGTAGATTTCAAACTCCCATCCAAAGAGGGAAGTTGCTATTGGCATTTAAAACCAGAAAGCATAACATTATCACCAAAAATAGAAGAATATATATATTTGAAATAAAAGATTTTGTAGAGGAAGAATCGAAAAAATCAAACGATCCACAAACTATAATCATGAAAAAAGCAGTACTATTATTAATGTTATTGCTGTCGGTTGTTGTATTCGGGCAGCAAGGGATGGCCGCGACAGTGGTCGATGTATTAAACAATGCAAATGCAAATGAAGGGGAAAGCACTACTAATTATGCATCACATACGTTTGCGTGTGCATCAGGTGCAGAGTATGCCTCACAATGTGCCGGAGACGATGGAACGATACAGATACGATCAAACAATAATAATTCCGGAATTGTAGTTACGAAGTCGGTGGGTACGGTAAAGTCAATTACAATAAAATTTAATAGCAAAACCAATAGTGCCAGAATAGTAAATGTATATGGTTCAAATACGGCATATACTGATCCGTCGGAGCTATATAGTGGTAGTTATGTCACTCAAATAAAATATAGCGCAGGAGCGCAACAGACGTATACATTTACGACGGATTATGCATATATCGGTATTCGCTCAAGTAGTGGAGCGATATATCTTGATGAGGTTGATATCGAATGGGAAACCGGGGGTGGTGAAGAGCCTGAAGAGGGCCCGGTAGCACCGGTATTTACCCTTGGCGACGGCACCGAGGTGAGTGGTAGCGTAGAGGTAGCAGCCGGCACAACAATTACGGCGACGAGTGAGACTGCAGGGGCAGAGTTGGTGCTTTTAGTATCGCCGGCAGAAGCTGCAAGCATAGAAGGAAACACTGCAACGATAAACGGAGCTTGCACATTGACTGCAACAGCAACACTAAATGAACAGAGTGAAAGCACAGAGTTGGGAGTTACTATAAAGAGTGATGACCCGACACCCGATGGGGAAGAGGTGTATAAACTTTTTACCGGCGATCCGTCGGAACTTAAAGCGGGGATGGAGGTGATATTGGCATATGAAACAAATGCTGTGTCGAGTGTTTCGAGCAGTAAGTTTTTGCCTGCAACAATAACATTGAATTCGGGGAAAACAGAGATTACAAACGTCGGAGATGCTTATGTGTTTACCTTGGAGGGTAATAATGCGAGTGGATGGAAGTTTAAAGGTCCGAGCGGATATATCACAGTAACCGCATCCGGAACAGGTGTAAATTATAGCGGTTCTACCACAGCAACTGCAACTATAACATCTGAAGCGAATAACACGTATAAATTATGGTTTAGTAATAATACCGATAAAAAACGTGCGTTGATGTGGTCGTCGGGAAACAATTGTTTCAGACATTATTCAACATCACAGTCGGGATATTATTACTTGAATATATATTATAAGACAGTAACCGGAGGTGGAGAGGAGCCTGAAGAGGCTCCGGTAGCTCCTGTATTTACCCTTGGAGATGGGACTGAGGTGAGTGGTAGCGTAGAGGTTGCTGCCGGCACAACAATCACAGCGACGAGTGAGACAGTAGGAGCAGAATTGGCGCTGACAGCATCGCCGGCAGAAGCTGCAAGCATTGATGGGAATACAG
>JAFXHY010000009.1 GCA_017536215.1 Muribaculaceae bacterium
AAATTTTCCAATCTTGAAATTAAAACATTACTTTTGCAATATGCAAAGTTTAGAATAAAGTAAAGTATAAACTAACGTTAGCTAAATTTTTATAAATAGATATTGTCATGAAATACGATATATCAACACTCCCAACACCATTCTACATCGTGTATGAAGATAAGCTCCGAAAAAATTTGGATTTAATTGACCGTGTACGCCGCGAAGCGGGAGTAGAGATAATTATGGCATTTAAGGCAAATGCATTGTGGCGCACTTTTGGCATATTTCGAGAGTATGGCTTTAAAAGCACCGCCAGTTCAATAAATGAGATGCGACTTGGCAATGATGAGTTAGGGCATCGAGTTCATGCATATTGTCCGGCGTATACTCCGGCAACAATCAATGAATATATCTCCGGCAGCTCGCATATTACATTTAATTCAGTAGACCAATATCTACGATTTAAAGATGATATTGCCCGTCATAATGCATCAGGAGGAGATTATGTTTCGGCAGGGTTGCGAGTGAATCCGCAATGTTCGGTAATAGAAACTGATATATATAATCCGGCATTACCGGGCTCTCGCTTTGGAGTTACGGCAGAAATGCTATGCAAGAAATTGCCTGCGGGAATAGAGGGTTTACATTTTCACCAATTGTGTGAGTCTACATCGAAGGATTTAGCGAAAGTGCTTGATGCATTTGAGCAACAGTTTGGATGGGCAATATCAAAAGTAAAATGGGTGAATATGGGAGGCGGTCACTTAATGACACGCGAAGGTTACGATGTTGAGCATTTAATCGGACTGCTTAAAGAATTTAAATCACGCCACCCACATTTGCAGGTGATATTAGAACCCGGGAGTGCGTTCACATGGCGAACCGGGGATTTAATCACATCGGTAGTGGATGTTGTGGAAAATCAGGGCGTTCGAACAGCGATAATTGACGCATCGTTTGCGTGTCACATGCCCGACACACTGGAAATGCCCTATCAGCCATTGATTACAGAGAGTGTAGACGCTGACTCGGTGAAAGATTCGTTGGCATATCGTTTGGGGGGTAATTCATGCTTGAGCGGGGACTTTGTAGGTGATTGGTATTTTGAGAAGCCCCTTAAAGCCGGTGACCGACTAACGCTTGAAGATATGAACCACTACACTACCGTCAAGACCACTATGTTTAACGGGTTGCAACATCCGGATATAATATTTGCAAAAAGCGACGGTAGGATAGAATATCTTCGACGATTTACGTATGAAGACTACCGCAATAGGATGAGCTAAAAATATATAAACAGGAGTTTAACAAGCCGAATAACATTAAATATGCCAAGATTTTCGATTATAATTCCGGTATACAATCGTCCGAATGAAGTTGACGATTTGCTTGCAAGTCTTGCGAAACAGAGCGTTAAGAACTTTGAGGTCGTGATAACCGAAGATGGGTCAACAATACCATGTCGTGATGTGTGTGAAAGGTATTCCGAGAATATTGACATAAAATATTATACTCAAGAAAATACGGGACGTTCGCCGGCACGTAATAATTCTATGGATAAAGCGACCGGAGAT
>JAFXHY010000063.1 GCA_017536215.1 Muribaculaceae bacterium
CGTTCCCTCAACATTTGGACAGGCAAAAGCCATTGCTCCAATTCTTAAAGAATTATATCCTGAGAGATTTAAGGCTATTGCAAATAGCGATGTAAACTCAGTGCTTGAAAAAACGGCTATTGTACTACCGGATGAAAATCTAGTGTCGCCACTACTCAATGCCATGCCACGAGAAATCAGCACAATCAATGTCACTATGGGTTTTTCATTAAACCATACCATAGTAGCATCGTTGATTAAGTGCATAGTATCGATGCAACTGAGAGCTCGAGAACTTCGGTCGCTCGACACATTTTTCTTTGAAGACGTCATTTCGCTACTCTCCCACCCTCTCATTCGCTCACGATATGCATCAATCTGCGACAAAATTATCGCAAAAATAAATAAGGAGCGAATATTTAACGTCCCGGCAAATTTCTTTGAAAATGAAGAATACAAACCATTGACCCCAATCTTTAGCATTGTAAAAAATCTTAATGACTCTGATAGTGTAATTACTTATCTTGACAATCTATTTGCATGGCTCGCAAATGTCGTTCAACTGGGTTACGAAATCTCGATTTCAAATTATGATGTTGCGGATGATTCGGAACAAACAGTTGAAGAATTACCCTCTACATTTTTGGAACTTCAATATATCAACTCCTATCGCGCCGCGCTCTCTGAACTTCGCAGGCTAAACGATACCTATCTCAAAAGCGGAAAAATCTTTCTTGAGGATAAAACGGTGTTTCATCTTGCCGAACGTATATTAGGGAACCAAACGATAGCCTACGAGGGCATGCCATTAAAGGGATTGCAAATAATGGGAGTACTTGAGTCGCGTAGTCTCGATTTTGAGAATGTGATTATTACATCGATGAATGAACGCATTTTCCCACGCAAACACTACGCCAAGACATTTATTCCTGAAGCATTGCGTAAAGGATATGGCATGGCATCAATAGAGCACCAAGAAAGCATATATGCCTATTATTTCTATCGTCTTATTTCACGCGCTAAAAAAGTATTCTTGCTCTACGATGCTCGCACATCAGGGCTACGTGCGGGAGATATGTCACGCTACATTAATCAAATAAAATATCAATTCCCGGCTGAAAAAGTAACATTCAAAACATCGCAATATCTCATGGCGTCTGTAAATCCTGAAGTGTTAACAATAAAAAAGACTCCAAGGATAATGAGAGAGTTGCAAAAATTTCTTATTGGGGCCACCAACAAGCGCTATTTATCAGCAAGTTCATTAAACAAATATATCAATTGCCCTGTTCATTTTTATCTCTCTGTAATTGAAAGATACACAGAGGAAAATGAGCTAAGAGATTACATGGATGAAGGCACATACGGAACAATTGTTCACGATGTTGCAGAAAACATGTACAAAATCTTTAAAACGGAGGGTGAGCCATTGTGCCTAACGGTAGATATTCTTAATAAACTTTCAACAGAGAAGTTAATCGAAGAATATGTTGCGAAGTCAATACGCAAACACTACTTGAAACTTCCTGACGGAGATACCACTCCACTTACCGGGGATGCAGCCATTTATCAAAAATTAATGGTTAGAACGCTTCATAAAATGTTTGAACGCGAGAAAGAGTTTAGTGGAATTGAGTTCATGTCGAGTGAGGAGGATGAAAAATGCGAATTGAAAGTAAACGATAAATTCACCATAAATATCAATTACCGCATCGACCGTATTGATCGAATGACCACCGAAGAGGGAGAAGAGGCTCGACGTATTATTGACTATAAAACAGGCGGCGACGAATTGAGTTCAGGTGACATTTCAAATTTATTCAACGGCAAAAAGAATAACATTAAGGCAATATTCCAACTTTTGTTATATTGCAATGCATATGCTCAAAATGAGGGATTCAACGGCCCGATACAACCCTTAATTTATTCATTACGAAAAGTCTCCGTCGAGCATTTCAAACCTCTATCTATAAATGGCATGCCGGTTATGGATTATCGTGATTGCAACGAAGAGTTTCTAAAACTCCTTGGAGAAATGCTTGACGAGATGTTTAACCCCGAAATTCCTTTTACAGCGAAACCTGATAAAAATTCCAATTGTAAATACTGCAAATTTCAAGAAATCTGTTCGGTATAATTATTAATTAATGGCAGGTCTTTACGTTCATATACCTTTTTGTCACTCGAAGTGTAGTTACTGCGACTTCTATTCAGGATTGCGACCAAATGTAGTTGAAGACTACATTGATGCCCTAATTGCTGAGTTGCATCTGCGTAAAAACGAGATGTCAGAGTCGTTCACAACAATATATTTCGGTGGAGGCACCCCTTCGATTCTTCCGATTGAAGAACTTAAACGACTTATTAATGCCATAAATCTTGCAATTGACACCAATCGCGTAGAGGAGTTCACAATCGAAGTCAATCCCGAAGATATCAACAAAGATATATTGCGCAACTACCGAGAACTTGGAATAAACCGCGTCAGCATAGGTGTTCAGTCTTTCAACGATAATCTGCTTAAAAGTATAAATCGTTGTCATACATCAAAGCAAGCACTAAATGCAATTAAATATCTTAAGAACGATAATTGGAATTATAGTGCTGATTTGATGTTTGGTCTACCGGGACAAACTATTAAAGATTGGCGCTACGATGTTGATACACTCATGCGTATGCACCCACCTCATTTCTCGGCATACTTATTATCTTATGAACCGGGGACTCGTCTATACACAATGCTACAAGCCGGGAAAGTCGAAGAAGCATCGGAGCAGATAGCATCAGAGATGCAACTAATAATTACAACTGTAGCCACAGAATACGGATATGAGCATTATGAGATTTCCAATTATTCTCTCCCCGATAGACATTCGCGCCACAACTCCGCATATTGGGCAATGACACCTTATCTTGGGCTTGGGGCTTCCGCACATTCATTTGACGGTAAATTGCGACGAATAAATCCGGCAAATATCAAGCAATATCTAAATGCCCTAAAGCAAGGTGAAATTGTAGCAACAATAGAAGAAGAAACTATATCCGAACAATTTAATGATTACATAATTACCGGACTTCGAACCATAAACGGACTATCACTCGATATTTTAAAACAATATTTCCCCGATAAATATATAGCTAAAATGCTTGATAACGCTGCGCCATTAATAACTTCGGGGCAACTAATTTTGAACGATAATCGCCTATATATACCACATCTATATTGGCTCAAATCTGATGCAATCATGCGTGATTTAATACTTATATAATCTTTAATCAATTTATAAAATAAATTATATCAACTTTTTAATCACGAATTGCTCCTTTCATTTATTCCAATTTTCATTTAAATATTATAGTTTAAACTCATCTTTCTTGGTCTCCTCCGCGATTTTTTGTAAGTTTGCAGTAACATGGAAAAGAATGACACTATGACCGCTCATAACTACATGGTCGACTTTACAATCACCGATACAGAGTATGTTAGCCCGGATGTTGTTTTATTAAAAATGACTCCGGCCGACAGTAAAGTACAACTTAAAGAGATGAACATTCGCCCCGGACAGTTCGCTCAAGTTAAAACACCCGATAACGCGACATTCTTACGGAGACCAATCTCTATTTGTTTCGTAGATTTAGAACAAAACAAATTATGGTTGTTAGTTAGAAATGCCGGCAATGGTAGCCGTGCAATAATGAATTCTCCGGTTGGAGCAACACTCAATATCATTCTTCCACTTGGCAACGGGTTTGGCATGGAAATTTGTGGCGACACCCCGCTTTTGATAGGAGGAGGTGTAGGCTGTGCCCCGTTATTAATGTTTGGAGCTCATTTGAAAGCAAATGGCATCACCCCAACCTTTCTAATCGGTGCGAGAAATAAAGATTTTGTCCTTCTTGAAGATAAACTCTCAGTATATGGACCGGTTTATGTATCAACCGATGATGGCTCATATGGCGACAAAGGCCTCGTAATTGATAACCATATTCTCAAAGAAAAATTCAGCAGTATATACACGTGCGGTCCACTCCCTATGATGAAAGCCGCTGCCGCTATCGCTAAAGAAAAAAACATGCCATGTGAAGTCTCTTTAGAGAATGTCATGGGCTGTGGTATCGGAGCATGTCTCTGCTGCGTAGAGAAAACTGTTAAAGGGAATGTATGTGTATGTAAGGAGGGTCCTGTATTTAATATAACTCAACTACTATGGCAGAATTAGGAGTAAAAATAGGAAATCTTCATTTAAATAATCCGGTGCTGACGGCATCGGGAACTTTCGGTTATGGCGAAGAGTTTGCCGACTTTATTGATTTAAACTCGCTCGGAGGTTTTATCGTAAAAGGTACGACGTTAGAGCCTCGCCAAGGGAACGACTATCCACGCATGGTCGAAACACCCTCAGGAATGCTCAACGCTGTAGGATTGCAAAATAAAGGGGTTGATTATTTCATTGAAAATATCTATCCGCGCCTGACAGAATACACCTCCGAAATTATTGTCAACATCTCAGGTTCTGCGGTTGAAGATTATGCCAAAGTGGCAGAAAAGCTCAATGCACTTCCTCGTATCAATGCAATAGAGGTAAATATTTCATGCCCCAATGTCAAGACCGGGGGAATGGCATTCGGTACAACAACAACCGGAGCCGCAGCTGTTACAAAAGCGGTTCGTGAAGCTTTCGACAAAACGTTGATTGTAAAACTTTCACCCAACGTAACAGATATAACAGAAATAGCACGAGCTGTAGAAGCAGAAGGCGCCGACGCTGTTTCGCTTATAAATACACTAATGGGTATGGCGATTGATGTCGAACGTCAGAAGCCCTACCTCTCCACCTATACGGGCGGATTATCCGGAGCGGCGGTTCGCCCTGTCGCTGTTAGAATGGTATGGCAAGTACACAAAGCCGTTAAAATCCCAATCATAGGCTTAGGGGGAATTATGTCAGGTAGAGATGCCATGGAGTTTATTCTTGCGGGAGCGACTGCAATTGAAGTGGGTACTGCTAATTTTATAAATCCCAAGGTGACAGTTGAAATTGTTGACTATATCAACGAGTATTGCCAACGCCATGGCGTTAGCGACATCAATCAGTTGATTGGTATTATCTGACAAGGATTGCCCAATTTAAGGACCAAAGGTTGTCCACAACCATTGTTATAATAAAGACTCGATGATTTCAAATAATTATCGAGTTTCTTTTTATCGGAAACTCGGCCAATATCGGTAAGCAATAATTCAATATCATCGGCAACGAATTCATCAAATTTCGATGCTTCAATAATTGCTATTGTTCCGGGAATAAACACAGTAGAATGGACCTCTCTCTCAAATGGCACAACGGATACGCAATCATTATCAATAGTCACAATAGAGCAACCACACACACCTGCATGCCAATACACTTCAGTAACCAACAATCTGTGCATTATTCATCTGTTTTAGAAAAACGGTAAGTGCGTTGACCGTGGCGTTCATTGTATGTCTCCTTACGATTTCGCGTTCTTACCAATGATATGCTATCCAAATAAACGACTTCGCCCGGTTCAAATTGATAAGAAATAGAGCCATACACCACATCCGGTTTAGCCAAAGAATCTGTTACCAATCTCACTTTCAACCAATTCCTACTAACAGATGAGGTTGGACGAAACTCTACTCTACCGTCTTCATAATCGGCAAATAGTATAGCCTTAATAAGCGGAATATTTTGGCGACTATTCATTAATTTGAATTGCAATGTGTAATTATCACCATGTTTCCACGTGCTATCCTTTTCAATCTTAAAAACGATATTCTGTAATGAATCCTGTGAAGCAAGTTTATAAGTATGGGATAAGGGCCAAATATCAATCGAGTCTCCCTCGGCAAAAATCGGACTTGCACCCTTACGCCCTTTAACCGATTTCAGGTCCTCTTCCAAATTAGCTATAACTTCGTCATAGATTTCTATATAATCCTCAATGTGATTGCCATACCACACAAAAGATGTGTCAAGTTGAGCTTGGCTAACACCATGCTTTTGTAATATTGATTGCTTCACCATCTTTATCATTGAATCGGATGGGAAATATCCACGTTGCAACTCTACAACACTTTCCCCCTTATGAATATCAACGAGCAAAGACGTCATGTCCTTCTTATTCAATACGTTATCAGGTAATTTACTGCAACTTATTGAACATAAAGCAATGCATGCTATCAAAATACATCTTATTATCCACCCTTTCGCTATCAACATCTTTTCAATTTTTCCGGGCTTCTTTACTTTTCTTTTCTTCTAATCTCCTACGTTTAAGTTCTGAAAAAGTATGTCCCATATGTTTTGAATAGAACAATAGTATTGCAATTATGCCACATGAAATTGCAGCATCAGCCAAATTAAAAATCGGTTTGAAAAATTCAAAATGCTCTCCACCTATAATTGGGAACCAATCCGGCCAATTAAAACTAAATAGAGGGAAGTAGAACATATCAACGACTCTACCTTGCAGGAACGGAGCATATCCCCCACCTTCGGGAAATAATGACGCTGTTTCGGGGGGCATCGGGTTATTGAACATGACACCATAGAACATGCAATCTATGATGTTGCCAATAGCTCCGGCAAGAACTAATGCAACGCATATCAAATAACCGAATTTCACTTCTGAGCATTTGCGAAGCTTCAACAAATAATATATTATTGCTCCGACAAATAGGATTCTAAATATTGTCAAGAACAATTTACTTCCGAATTGCCATCCGAAAGCCATTCCATTATTTTCAATAAAGCAAAGCTTAAACCATGAAGTAATTTCTAATTCCTCTCCAAGATAAAAACTCGTCTTTACCCATATTTTCAATAGTTGGTCAAACAACACTACCAATAGGCCAATTAATATGGCCACATGGTAGCGGTTTAATTGCTTTATACTCTTTAGCATGTTCACTTATTTCCTACCTATTTTCTGCTCAACACTCAATGTAGCATGAGGCACAGCACGCAAGCGTTCTTTGGGTATTAACTTCCCGGTTGCACGATCTATCCCATATGTTTTGTTTTCGATACGTACCAATGCCGCTTGCAGATGCTGAATAAACTTCAATTGGCGCATAGCTAAGCGACCGGCTTCTTCCTTACTCAATGTACTGGCACCCTCTTCAAGTACCTTAAAAGTAGGTGACGTGTCGGAGATGTCATTGCCATCAGAATTATTCACATTGCTTCGAAGGAGTTCAAAATCCTTCTTGGCCTTTTCGAGCTTCGAAAGTATCAACTCTTTAAACTCTTGAAGTTCTTCGTCGGTATATCTCGTTTTTTCAGTTTCGCTCATATCGGTATTTATTTAAGATAACTATATTAGATATACTATTGATTATTTAACTAATTCAACTTTTACTTTAACAATCAAGCCATCGATGTCGAACGTTTCATCTTCGGTGACAAGCAATTCGGCAGCAATCTCAATATTGTCGGCAAGTACTTGACGCTGAATATATTCTTTAAAACATAAAACAGCATCATTTGTTTGCTCATCACCTTCAACAGTAAGATTAATTCTGTCGGTAATATCATAATCGCGACTCTTACGTAAATTCTGGATTCGATTAACGATGTCGCGGGCAATACCTTCCTTATGCAATTCGTCGGAAATAGTTACGTCCAATGCCAAAGTCAAGCTTCCTTCGTTGGCAACAAGCCATCCGGGGATGTCTTCTGAGAAGATTTCCACATCCTCCAAGTCGATTATTACATCTTCGCCATTGACATTTATCTGAAGTTTAGCATTTGATTGGAATTCCAAAATTTCAGATTGGCTCAATCCTGAAATCACACCGGCAACCGCCTTCATATTCTTACCATGTTTCGGACCGAGTTTTTTGAAATCGGGTTTCACCTTGTAAACCAAAATTCCATCGTCGGACTTAACATATTTGATTGACTTAACATTAACTTCCGACAAAATCAAATCTGAGATTGCTTCAATAGAATCGCGCAGTTCGGGATTGTCAATAGGTATCATGATTGTAGACAACGGCTGACGAACCTTAATATTGCTCTTACGACGCAATGACAAAACCATACTTGTCAATGTCTGGGCAATTGCCATACGCTCTTCCAATTTAGCATCAATAACAGATTCATCGGCAACCGGGAATTCAGCCAAATGAACAGATGATTTAGCATCATCTGAATGCAACAAGTTGCGATACAATTGATCGGCATAGAAGGGGGAAATGGGTGCCATCAACAACGCAATAGTCTTCATGCACTCATATAGAGTCTGGTAGGCTGAAAGTTTATCTTCCGACATACCACCACCCCAGAAACGTTTTCTATTAAGACGTACATACCAGTTGCTGAGGTTATCGTTAACAAAGTCGCTGATTGCACGTGCGGCTTTGGTCGGTTCATAAGTTTCAAGTCCGTTATCCACGGTCTTTATCAACGTGTTCAACGATGATAATATCCAACGGTCAATTTCCGGGCGTTTTTCTACGGGGACTTTTGCTTCATCACCTGTAAATCCATCTACATTGGCATAAAGAGAGAGGAATGAATAGGTGTTGTAGAGTGTTGAGAACAATTTGCGAGAGACCTCAACCACTCCTGCCTCATCAAATTTCAAATTATCCCATGGTGATGAATTTGAAATCATGTACCAACGCAATGGGTCGGAACCATATTTTTCAATAATTTCAAACGGATTGACAGCATTACCCAAACGTTTTGACATTTTGTTTCCATACTTGTCGAGCACCAATCCATTAGAAATTACTGCTTTAAACGATTTTGAATTATTCACCATCGTTGCAATTGCATGGAGCGTAAAGAACCAACCACGAGTTTGGTCCACACCTTCCGCAATAAAGTCGGCAGGGAATACATCTCCATTATCCACGATATCTTTATTTTCAAATGGATAATGTTGCTGAGCAAAAGGCATCGCACCTGAGTCAAACCATACGTCGATAAGGTCACTTTCTCGATACATCGGTGCTCCAGATTCAGATACCAATATTATATCATCAACGTAGGGACGATGTAAATCAATCTTGTCATAATTTTCTTTAGAGAAATCACCGGGTACAAATCCTGCCTCTTTCATCGGATTTTTATCCATAACACCGGCGGCTACAGCCTTTTCAATTTCAGCGTATAGCATCTCTACCGAAGAAATGCATTTTTCTTCCATCTTTCCGGCGTTGCGTGTGCGCCATATAGGAAGCGGAGTACCCCAATAGCGGCTACGTGAGAGATTCCAATCTTGAAGATTTTCGAGCCATTTTCCGAAACGTCCGCTACCTGTTGAAGCCGGCTTCCACAAAATTTCCTCGTTGAGTTCAATCATGCGCTCTCTCACAGCTGTTGACTTGATGAACCAGCTATCGAGGGGGTAATAAAGCACCGGCTTGTCGGTACGCCAACAATGCGGATAGTTGTGAACATGTTTTTCGATTTTCAACACCTGCCCATTTTGCTTCAATTCCAAGCTCAAATAGATATTGAGATCTTCGGCTTTGTCGGCGGCTGCTTTATCAAACTTACCGTCAACATTAAATTCAGGTGAAAAGTCATTCTTCACAAATCGACCTGCATATTTTGCGTAAACTTCAACATCTATACAATTATGCACAAATTGGTTAGCGCAATCATCAAGCACATAATATTTACCGGTAAGGTCTACCATCGGGCGAGTCTCCCCGTTGGTTGTAATCATAAACAAGGAAGGAATGTCGGCAGCTTTAGCTACTTTTGCGTCGTCGGCACCAAATGTGGGCGCAATATGCACGATACCGGTACCATCTTCTGTAGTTACATAATCACCACCAATTACTCGGAATGCACATTCTGCCATTTCAACAAAATTGTCGGCACCTACGGTGAAACATTTTTCGGGATTGGCGGTAGCATAATTCTGAATAAATTCAGCTGCATTAGCATCAACTTTCGCAGTCGGTTTCACCCACGGCATAAGTTGTGCATACTTCATTCCAATAAGGTCAGAGCCTTTAAATTCTTTAATAACTCGGTAAGGTACAACTTTGTCACCGACGTTAAATGAATCAATGTCAGCCTCAGCTCCTTCTGCCTTAAAATAAGTGTTCAAGCAATCCTTTGCAAGAACCACTGTTATCTTCTCTCCATTATATGGATTGTAGGTATTAATGGCAACATAATCAAAACGTGGTCCGATACACAATGCTGTATTTGAAGGCAATGTCCACGGTGTTGTTGTCCATGCTGCAAAGCAAGGACGACCCCATGCTTTAAGTTCAGCGGGAGCATCAACAATATCAAACAATGCAGTTGCAGTTGTATCTTTAACATCACGATAGCAACCGGGTTGATTTAACTCGTGAGAACTCAAGCCTGTGCCGGCTGCGGGAGAATAGGGCTGAATTGTATATCCTTTATACAATAGACCTTTTTCATAGAGCTGTGCCAACAACCACCACAATGTTTCAATATATTTATTGTCATAGGTGATGTATGGGTTATCAGTATCAACCCAATATCCCATCTTATTTGTAAGGCTCTTCCATTCGCCGGTATACTTCATTACCTCACGACGACAAGCCTTATTATACTCTTCAATTGTGATTTTTTTACCGATATCTTCTTTTGTGATACCCAAAGCTTTTTCTACGCCAAGTTCAACGGGCAATCCGTGAGTATCCCAACCGGCTTTGCGTTTCACATGAAAGCCTTTCATTGTCTTATAGCGACAGAATATATCCTTTATGGTTCGAGCCATGACATGGTGGATACCGGGCATACCATTGGCCGAAGGTGGTCCTTCATAAAACACAAATGTCGGGTAACCATTACGCTCTGTCATGCTCTGTTCAAAAAGCTGTTCTGCATTCCATCTCTCAAGCATTTCTTTATTTATCTCCGAGAGATTGAATTTATTATATTCTACAAATTTTTTCATTATGCTTTTATTTATATCTGATTGGAGATACTTTCGTTTGAATTTATTAGGTCTTTTTAGATGTAACTGTGTTGCCTTATTTCTTAATCCCTCCTTTTATGCCTCCGCCTAAAGAGAAAATATTTTGGTCGTAAGAAACGGTTTTCATTTTCTGTTCACGCTTGCGTTTAAGTGCCAACTGAACTAATTTGTCCATCAACTTGCCAAACGACAATCCCGTTGCTTCCCACAAATAGAATGATAATGAACCGGGGATAGTGTTGATTTCATTAACATAGATATCGCGAGTTTTGGCATCAACAATAACATCGACACGGCTAACTCCGTGACAAGATAAAACTCTGAATGTTTCGCCTGCCAAAAATTTAATTCGGTCGGTTTCTGTTTCGGGCAAATCGGCCGGTATACGTTTCTGCGATGCCTGCATTCCCTTTGCACCCTTTGTTCCGCCCATGTATTTATCTTCATACGATAATATTTCGCCACTCTTGATTGGCTCCTCAAGAACCGACATTTGATATTCATCGCAATCACCAAGAACTGAGCAGTTGATTTCTTGAAGATTTTCCACCAAATCCTCAACAATAATACGTGTTGAATATTTTTCCGCCTCTTCCACTTTTGCAATCAACGCATCTCTATCATCAGCACGTCCGATTCCGACACTTGAGCCCAAATTGGCCGGCTTAACGATAACAGGATAACCTATTTTATCTTCGATTTTCTTAATCAGACTTTCTCGCTGAGAATACCATTGTTTATCAGTAAACCAAACATAGTCAACAACAGGTACGTCGTTTGCTTGCAAGATCATCTTCATCGTAATCTTATCCATGCCGTTTGCCGAAGAAATAGTGTTGCAACCTGCATAGGGAATACCAATTGTTTCCAATACTCCCTCAAACACTCCATCTTCACCATTTGAGCCGTGCAACACGGGGATTACGACATCAAGTTTGGTCAACACCGCTGAGCCAAACATCGATTTTTTCATCTTATAAAGATTGTAATCATCGTAAACCGGACGCATATACACCTCTTCGCATTTTGCAATCAATTCGGCTGTGTTCCGATAATTCTTTACATCAAAAAGGGCGTCGCCGGTATACCACTTTCCGCTCTTTGTAATATATATAGGCGTAACATCATATTTCTCTCTATCTATTGCATGCATTGCCTGCGATGCTGATATAACCGAAATTTCATGCTCGGTTGATCTTCCGCCGAAAAACACTCCAATGTTTGTCTTCATTTCTCTTTTATTTAAAAGTATCGGGCAAATCGTTTTCATACAAAACGGTATCGCCGCGTTCTAATATTTTTGCTAAAATTTGTTGCGCATCATTAAATGTAGTCGCAAAATAAACCTTATCTTCAGCAGCTTCACCCTCTGCCAATCCTTCACTTATAGCATCTTTATTGTATTGTCCGACGACAATAATAATATCAGCACGCGAAGCGGCATATCGCCCAAGCTCTTTGTTGAGTTCAAATTGCTTTTCTCCCAACTCAACCATGCCGGGAGTAACAACAATGCGCTTCCCTTGTGTCATCATCGACAATACATCGAGCGCCATCTTCGACCCCGTTGGATTTGAATTGTAGGCATCATCTATAATTGTAACACCGCCGGCTGTCAGTTTCATATTTAAGCGGTGCTCCACCTGTTCAATTTTTGAAATCGCATAAGCAATTTTCTCTTCAGGTACATTCAGTTTTAATGCAACAATCACAGCCGCCATCAAATTCGACACGTTACATTCTCCCACCAATCGAGTGCTGAATGTATATTCTTTTCCTTCACCGGCGATAACAAATGTAGTGCCTCGTGGAGAAACTTCCTTTATAGTTGCTACATAATCTGCATTTTCCACATTTTGCACCGCGTAACGCAAACATTTTGTATTTTCAACCTTTCTTGAAGCTGCCGGAGCAAAGTCATTATTGACAATTGCCAATCCATCTTCAGGTAACGCATCTATGAGTTCAAACTTGGTGCGCTGAACATTTTCCACCGTTTTAAACGATTCCAAATGCTGCTCCCCTACTGCTGTTACAATTCCAATTGAAGGATGCACCAAATCACAAATTTCTTTTATATCGCCGACTTGCTTAGCTCCCATTTCTACGATGAACACTTCGTTGTAAGGTTTCAAATGCTCACGCACAGTGCGAACAACGCCCAACGTGGTGTTGAAGTTGCCCGGGGTCATTACAACATCATATTTTTCCGATAAGATGCGATGAAGGTAGGTCTTCGTACTTGTTTTTCCGTAGCTTCCGGTGACGCCAATAATCTTCAAATCGGGCATTGAACGCAATCTCGATTGTGCATCTTTATAAAATCCGTTGTTAATGTGTTTTTCAACGGGGCGAAGCAATATATTGGCAATCAACATCACCAATGGCGATACGATATTTAACGCTGTGGCCACTACTGCAGTATAATAGAAATCTTTGCTTACAAGATATGTTACACCAACAAATGCAACATCCAACAAAGCAATAACACTCATCAAGCGAGTCACTCGCTTCGTTACCACTAACGGCTTTTTATACTTACGACGTAACAATGATATTGCAATCCACGCCATCAGCAAGATAGCACATCCAGCCGCAATTGTTTTGGGCACATGGGACATCAAGCAGAAGAATGTCGCAATACAAGCGCCAATTCTAATATAGTTGGTGCTTTCACCGCTCTGATTGAACCAACGCACATAGCGGTTGTTCATATAAGAATTTTGCTGCAACATCATTAAGTCGCGGCGCATATTGAAATACAACGACAGCAACGACACTACCATCATTGCTATCGACATTCCTAATATTATTTCGTAAGACTGCATTTCCTATTTTCTTAATTTATAAAACTATTGAGCACCGCTGCAAAGCCAAGTCGATTGTCCAAAAAACTATAATGGCCACAATCGTCGAATGCCACCAACCCGGCATCGGGTATCAATTTCTCCATTTTTTTGGCATCGCTCAATGGTGTTGCCGTATCATTCTTGCCCCAAATCAGCAATGTCGGGGCTTTGATTTTTGGCATCAAATGACATAAGTCCTCATTGACCACTTTGCTCAACACCGCCTTCATTGTCGCCGAGGATTGCGTATAGTCTTTTGAACCGCGTTTGCCACGCAATTTTTCTATGCGCCGAGCTCCTTCTTCCTTGCCATAGACCAGTTTCAACCAGTGTTTAGCCAACTTGAATGAATACACCTTTACGTAGTAGCTCAACTTGCGACGAGGTTTCACTCCGGCAGCATCAACTAACACAATTTTGTCGACATCATTGCGCGAGGCATAGACTATTGCCACTCGCCCGCCAAATGAGTGTCCGATTAAAATTGGATTTTCAATACCCTCCACCGCAACAAGTCGCTCGATAATTTGGGTATATTCTTCAACGCCCCACACACAATCCCCCGACGAGGGCTCAGTTGACTGCCCAAAACCCGGAAAATCAACGGTAAATACCTTGTGAGATTTTTGGCATACATCAGCAATGCTTTTCACCGTATCATGAGTGCACCCCCAGCCATGCATGAGCACAACAGGAGAGCCTTCCCCTTCCACTGTGTAAAACATCTCTACGCCATTATGTTGAAGCTTCTTATCCATGTTTAATTTTTGACTGACAAATTTACAATTTTTTTTTGATATATACTACCGATTTCCACAACATAAGTCCAACTATTATCGTAAAAATTTGTGGTGTCAGATAAAATTTCAGGCAATAAGTTGAAGATTGATAATTAAGCCATGATTTTGATTGGTCAAAATATAGAATTTTGCAAGTGGGGATAAAATAATAACTCCGAAGATATGGCGCATTTCAACGACCTTTATCCTCGGAGTTATATTAGCTATTTTTAGGGGAAAATACCCCGAATCGATTAAGCTTTGGGAGCAGCAGGAGTGGGAGTGATAGCAGTTGCAGAAGGAGCTGTTGCAGCTACCATCGGTTTAGCTTCCCAGCCGAGAGCTGAAGCACCAAGTACAGCAGCATCAGCCTCTTTCAATTCTGAAAGAAGAATTTTCACTTTGCCCTTCCATGGATTCATCACATTCTTTTCAAGCGAATTGCGCAACGGGCGCATAATCAAATCGCCACTCTTTGCCAAGCCACCGAATAGAATAAATGCCTCAGGAGCTGAGAATGCAGTGAAGTCAGCAAGAGCTTCGCCAAGAATTTCTCCGGTATATTCAAAAATATCTTTTGCAACCTTATCGCCTGAAATAGCTGCGTCGTACACATCTTTTGAAGTGATTTCATCGATAGGGATATTACGAAGCGTTGAAGGCTCATTACGAACTTCAAGGAATTCGCGAGCAGTGCGAGCTACACCGCTTGCCGAGCAATAAGCTTCCAAACAGCCTGTGCGACCGCAACCACAAAGACGACCATTGTGACGTTTCATCACCACATGACCAAGCTCACCGGCAAATCCGTCGTGACCATACACGAGCTGACCATTGATAACGATACCTGAGCCAACACCTGTGCCAAGGGTAATCATGATAAAGTCACGCAAACCACGAGCTGCGCCATAGGTCATTTCACCGATAGCTGCTGCATTGGCATCATTAGTGATAGCCACGGGAATTCCAAACTTTTCGCTCACGAGTTGGGCCAAGGGTATGGGCGCGGGCCAAGGGAGATTCACATTTGTCTCGATGCAACCTGAGAAATAGTTGGCATTGGGAGCACCAATACCGATACCATGAATTTTATCTGTAGCTTCGTTGGTTTCGATTAACTTTGAAAGCTCCACATAAAGTTCGTTGATATAATCTTCGATTTTGCTGTGCTTCTGAGTTTTAATAGAAGAACTTGCGATTACGACACCGCGTGCATCAACGATGCCAAACACGGTGTTTGTACCACCTATGTCGATACCGACAACATAAGGTTTTGCCATGATATGAATAATTTAATGATAAGAAAATGTTATATGTTTTGACAAAGTTATAAAAAACTTTTGATTGAGCATCAAGTTATTCAACAAAATTACTATTTTTGCCGTGACATACATATCATAACACCTTATTTGAGTCTAATGTTTTTATTATTTATCTATTTAAATTAGAACGAATTATGAATGCAACAAAAAAACTTATCCCCTCTCTACTGATTGCATTGGGACTACTTGCTATCGGCATCGGTATCAACTCAGGATTTAAATCAATGTCGTCGGCACAACGCACTGTGAGCGTGCGCGGACTTTCCGAACGCGAAGTGAAAGCCGACAAGGTGACATGGCCCATCGTCTACCAAATCCAAGGCAACGACCTCCCCGCCCTTTATGGACAGACAAGCATCAACAATGACATAATTCTCGCGTTTCTCCACGAAGCCGGCATCTCCGACAGCGAAATAAGCATCAATGCCCCTGAAGCCTACGACCGCGCCTCCAACAACTACTCATCGGGGGAATATGTCTATCGCTACAACCTCACGCAAATCATCGTTGTGACCTCGTCGCAAGTTGATAAGGTTGACCAACTTATACGCCGTCAAGGAGAACTTCTCAAAGAAGGGATTGCACTATCGAGCGACGACTACTCCAACACCGTGCAATACGAATTTACCGGGCTCAACGACATCAAGCCGGAGATGATTGCCGAAGCCACTAAAAATGCCCGCGAAGCAGCTCAAAAATTTGCCGACGACTCAGATAGCAAACTCGGTAAAATCCAAACTGCCCACCAAGGACAATTTTCTATCGACGACCGCGACCAATACACCCCCTCAATCAAGAGCGTGCGCGTAGTCACTACCCTCACCTACTTCCTCCAAGACTAACCGCAACCGCTCCAAATTCAAAAGTCTTATTTAATTAACAATAACCACAGGCGACTGCTTCATTCGTGACGCAGCCGCTTTTTTTGGTGTAGAAAAACGAGGGAATAAATCAAATTTTAAATTATAGACCATCACGAAACAATCTTGAACGAACATTATAGAACATCCGAACCCTTTAGCTTTTTTAATAAAGGTGAGCACCCCTACTTGCCCACGTAAAATATTATCTTTGCGAAAGGTGGTTTGTTTAGCATTTTTTATTAACTTTGCTATTATAACAAATCCTTACCGCATCAGACCAGAGAAACTAAACAAATAATGCCCTATAAAGGCGTGGAACACATACAGGAA
>JAFXHY010000064.1 GCA_017536215.1 Muribaculaceae bacterium
ATGCAACGTTCGGCTCTTCGAGCTACGGCTCTTGCTACGTGGGCAGCTGCAGCAGAGGGAGCTCCTTGCGGCAAAATGAATGAGCGTAATTCCGGCACTTCGCTATCATAGAGGTCGATAGTGGCTTCGATATTTTGAAGTGACTCGTCGAGTTGAGGCAACAGTCTCTCCGACATCTCTTTATTTCCGGCTGCCAAGTAGCTGCCGATATCAAAAAGACGAGATTGAATATCGGTCAGTAACGCGCAATCAACCTCGGTCAATGGCTGTGACGCAATTAGCACACCTATAAATGAGTTTAACTCATCAATAGTGCCGTACGCTTCTATGCGTGTAGAGTTCTTTTTGATGCGAGAGCCATCAACAAGCGAAGTCATGCCCTTATCGCCGGTGCGTGTATATAATCTTGATTTTCTCATTCTTCAGAATTTTCTATATCCAACACCATTACGCGGATAAGTTCCAATCTTGTGGCACTTTTCTTAATGATTTCGAATTTCAGATTTTCAAGCGTGATAACTTCTCCTGCCTCGGGAATTGCTCCGGTGGAGTGAAGAATATATCCCATAAGTGTTTGATATTCGTCATCTTCCGGTATGTCTAAGTGGAATGTATCGTTTAGAGTAGTGATTTCCACTCTTCCGGAAAACTCGTAAGATCCGTCGGGCAATCGTCGTGCAGTCAGGCGAGCGTGGTCGTGCTCGTCTTGGATATCACCGAAAATCTCTTCAACAAGGTCTTCAAGCGTAACCATTCCGGAAGTGCCACCAAATTCATCTACAACGATAGCAATAGAACGCTTCTCGGCAAGTAGGCGTCGCATCATTTTGTTGGCAAGCACGGTCTCCGGAGCAAAAATTACTTCTTTGAGACGTGTGCGCCAATCAATATCGGTGTGGAATAGCTCCGATACATGGATATAGCCCATGATATTGTCGATATCCTCTTTGTAGACAATTATTTTTGATCTACCTGAAGAAGTGAACAATTGGCATAACTCTTCGCGGTCAATACGGTCGATATCTACGGCAAAAATTTCATTTCGCGGAGTCATGCAATCGCGCAGGTGGGTATTTGAAAAGTCGAGCGCGTTGTGAAATATTTTCACTTCATTTTCAACACTATCGTTTTTCTCTTCTACATCATCAATTGTACGTTCAAGATATTGGTTGAGGTCGCCGACAGAGAGCAGTGTTGATGCATCGGAAGATTCTTTTACTCCAAACAATTTCATTAATAGTTTCGACAACCATGTTGTAAATAATGAAATCGGATATAAAATGGTATATATTATTAAATTTGGAAGCGCAAAAATCTTTAGTGACGTATTTGGATTAATACGGAAAGTTGTTTTAGGCAGGAATTCACCCATTAATAATATAACACCGGTCGACACTAATGTCTGAATGATAAGTACAGGGAAATCTCCGACTCCGGCATCCAAAAGCGGTTCTTCCAAAAATTTGGCAAATCCCATACCATATATAACCAATGCTATGTTGTTGCCAACAAGAATGGTAGAAATGAAAAATTCGGGGCGACGATAAAAAATATTGAGAGCATAACTGATAAGTCCTCCTTTTTTTACGTCAAGTTCCGTACGGACTCGGTCCGCTGTTACAAAGGCTATCTCTGTTCCTGAAAATAGAGCGGAGAATATGAGGGAGATAACTGTAATTATAATCCAAATTGCCATATCTCAAATTATTAATTTGGAGTTGAATTGATTTTGCGTGGCTCCATTTTGTGCTCTAATGGAAAAACCTCACCTTTAAGTTTTGATTCTATGTTTACCGGATTTTTTGCGTTATGACTGCCGGGATAATGTCCGCCCGGAGTAGGCCCTTGAATAGAAGGACCTTGAGAATAGCCATGACGTGGACGCGGAGGTTTTCGTGTCATATCGTTTTGAAGTAGCGAGTCGGCAGGTGTTGCTATACTATCGCCGGTTTCCTCGTTGTTTTCACGACGTAGCGCGCTTGTCGGTATTATCATAGAGGGGTTGTGTACCACATAGTCGGTGATTTTTTCGTCGGACATGAATCCATATCCTTCAATGATGCGGTCGGCTTTCTCTATGTGAATAAAAGAGTCGGAGTACATTTTATGTTCTGCCGAATTCCAAAACAGATGTTGAGTAAGGAACCGGTCGCCCATCTCGTTGTTGATGCGCACGTTGCCGATAAGTTCCCATAATCTTCTGACACTCAGATATACGGCGGAATCACATTCAAAGGTTGCTATTACCTTCATGTCATTATCAAATTTTTCGCCGTAAAGCCCCTTGGGAAATTTCCAATTAGGGTCGCGAGCTTCGTCGAAGATGTACCACTGTTTAGCTTCTATATAGTAGCGAGTATATCCTGAATCCGATACGTAGGATAGTGCATCGGCAGTAAACATTGTCGGGGTTGTCTCGGGGTCGTAGTCGATTGAAGTTGTGATTTCTTTTTCCTCTTTGCCGGATACTATCATGGCAACAATGATGACGGCAATGATTGTCAATGCCCACCAACGTTTCTTTTGAGGAAGAAGTTGCTTTAGCGATTTCGACATGAGATGACGATTGTTGTGCGACTATGATACGGAATCATCTACCGGCTGAGGTTTATTGTATCTTGTTTTTCCAGAACCAAAGCTCGTTGAAGTTGACACCCAAGGTGATTTGGAAGTAATTTTCAGTCACGAGTTTTACAGGCGACGATTGGCGGTGGCGGAATTCAAAACCGAGATTTACAATCGTTTTAGTATATCGGTTTATCGGGGTCGGGAATCCGAACCCAAATGAAATACCATAATCTTTTACGTTGTTTTCACCTACCAAAATGTAGTCGCGATTGAAGAACGTGCCGACACGATAGCGCACGCGCTTAAAGTAACTGCCACGGGCGTCGGGCATATATTGTAGGCCGAAACTAACTTTCCAACGATCGTCCAACTTTTCCGGTTCAAAACCTTCAATGGAAGATATTTTAGCTTTACTCCACGGCTGATATGTAAAGTCGACTTCTGCCATCAAGCGGTTATCCCACTCGTAGTTAATGCCGGCACCAAATGTTGAGGGACGGGAATAATTGCCATTCAATTTGGTATAACCAATAGTGTCGGGTTTATTTGTTGATGTTGTGACATCATATTTAACACCATATGTTTTTCCATGCCAATCCATTCCGGGAGAATATACAACGCCCAAAGTGGCACGATGTTTTTTCCCGATATTTACAGAATATTGAGCACCTATACGCAAATCAAAATCTCGTACTTCAAGCACCTTTTCATAAAGAGTGGTAGAGGTATTATTGGCATAGAGATAGGTGTCGTTGACCAAGTCGCCGAATAGATAAGAGAAGTTGGCACCGATAGTAAAACCTTTAAAAATCTTACCGCTGAGTCCTAAATACAACTCATTGATTGTACCGCTACCTTGGTGGGCTTCCTCTCCATTGACAATCTCTTCGCCAAAAGCATATCCTACTGAGGAGTAGGGGAGAAATCCGACACTACCTCCCATATATTTACCCAACGGGAATTGCATAGTGACGTAGTCCAATCCTCCGGTTTGTTTATTCCCCTTCAAATCTTCTTGCTTGAGATTGACATTTTCGAAACTAAGCCCCATGTCAAAAAGGAAAGTCAAAGTATCGATAGCGGCATATGATGCCGGGTTCATAGAGTTGATTTGGCGGCCATTATTCATGGCATAACCAACACCTCCCATCGCACGTTGTGATGATGAAATATGGTCGTTGAGCAACCCATATCCAAAACGTGAATAGGGTGATACTTGTTGATTTTGTGCAGAAATAGAAGATGCGCACACCGACATCAAAGCAACTATAGTTGCGAAAACCGTATTAAAGCGGATTGATTTCATTATGTTGTAATATTCTGTTAAGTCCTCTGTTGACGAGCAGCGGACATAGTTTTGCTTCAAAATTGAGGGCTTGAGCGACGCGTTCACTCCAACCTCCGGTGAGAAGGGTGAGCCCGTCGGCGCCAAGTAGAGAGTGATAATATGTCACTTCGGCTACTATGCCGTAGAATGCGCCGGAGCGCATAGCATTGTCGGTAGATGTTCCCCATATCGGAGTTTCTCCGATACTTGCCACTACCGGCAAAGCCTTTGTGAAAGTGTTCATCGCACGCAACCGCATACCTAAGCCCGGCGCGATATTGCCTCCTATGAAATTGCCTGATGCATCTATGCGGTCGTAGGTGACGCAAGTGCCAATATCAGCCACAAGAAGTTCTCTACCGGGAAATAGAGTATAGGCTCCTACGGCAGCAGCGATACGATCGACACCTAATGTTTGTGGAGTAGAGTATAGATTGCCTATAGGAACAGGCGTTGATGCGCTAAGCGTCAGTAGTTTAATATTTCGCTCGCTCAGCATCTCTTCCAACCCTTCGATAGGTCCGGCAACCGAACATATCGCAGCCCGGTCGAATGTTAATTCTCCAATAGCGCGAATCAATGTGCCATTGTCGGCATTGAATAGCGTTGATGTATATGTAGGCTCAGTACCTTCCCAAAGTACAATTTTGGCAGTAGTGTTGCCTCGGTCTATTGTGAGATTTATCATTGATGTTATTTTTGTTTGTTCACTACCGATAGCTGAAGTTTTAGCTACAGCGCGATGATAAGTGTATGTGCCTTGACGAACACGATTGAATTTAAATTATTAATAATAGATGAAAAAGTGATTATTTTTAGGCTATGTATATTAATAATCAAATTCAACCGACAAAGTTAGTAAATTGATTAATAACTTGTAAAAAAAAATCGTTAATAATATCAAAGTATAGGCTTTTTGTTAATTCGTTGTTGTATCTTTGTGGTAAGTTTAGGCGTTTTTTGGGATTTTGGCTGAAAATTAATCTAAACGATTATAGAAACTGATTTCTAAACGGATTTTTGAGAATACGAAAATATGACATTTGAAGAATTAGGAGTAGATGAGCCGTTGTTGCGCGCAATAGAAGAACTTGGTTTTGAGCAACCCATGCCGGTGCAAGCACAGGTGATACCACATCTGCTCAATGAGGAAAGCGACGTTGTGGCACTTGCACAGACAGGCACAGGAAAAACAGCTGCATTCGGACTTCCGACATTGCAACGCATCGTTCCTAAGAACCACGTACCGCAGGCTTTAATATTGGCGCCAACACGTGAACTATGTCTACAAATCGCGGCTGATTTGGCCGATTTCTCAAAATATCTGCCCGAAGTCAATGTGCTGCCGGTCTATGGTGGTTCAAGTATCGAAAGTCAAATCCGTTCGTTGCGCAAAGGGGTTCATATAATTGTGGCTACACCGGGGCGTCTTATCGACTTGATTAATCGCGGTGTTGCTATTCTCGATGATGTTCACACGGTTATTCTTGATGAAGCCGACGAAATGCTCAACATGGGATTTCTTGATTCTATAAACGAAATTCTTGACCATGTTCCGGTGCAACGTAAAATGCTGATGTTCTCGGCAACAATGCCTGCTGAAATCGATAAAATTGCCAAAACGTACATGCATGACCCGGTGGAGTTTGTTGTGGGTACACGTAATGAAGGTGCAACCAATGTCAAGCATATCTACTACATGGTCAACGCTCGGGATAAATACCTTGCCCTCAAGCGAGTGGTTGATTATACTCCCGGAATTTACGGTATCGTGTTTTGTAGAACACGACGTGACACACAAGAAATTGCTGACCAACTTTGTCAGGACGGATATAATGCTGAGGCTCTTCATGGCGACCTTTCACAACAGCAACGCGACATTGTGATGAAGAAATTTCGCGACTGTGTTGTTCGTCTTCTTGTAGCTACCGATGTGGCAGCTCGTGGTCTTGATGTAGACAATCTTACTCACGTTATCAACTATGGATTGCCGGAGGATACCGCCGTTTATACCCACAGGTCGGGGCGTACCGGTCGTGCCGGAAAAACAGGTGTTTCGGTGGCAATAATTCATTCTCGCGAAAAGGGTAGACTTAAAGATATCGAACGTATTATAAGCAAGTCATTCGAGCGCAAGGAGGTGCCGACCCCCAATCGCATTATAGAAAAGCAACTATATTCACTCGCCGACAAGATTGAAAAAGTTGAGGTTAATGATGCTGAAATGGAGAATTATCTCCCCGGAGTTATAAAGAAACTTGGATGGCTCTCGGCCGACGACCTTATAAGGCGTGTCCTTTCGCTTGAATTCCAACGTCTTCTCGACTATTATAAGGATGCCCCCGTTATCGATTTTGTGGAAAGCAAATCCTCAAAAAAAGAGAAGAATGAGAAAGGCTCGAATAAGGACCGAGGTGGCAATCGTTCGGATAAAGAGAAGGACCGTCGCTCAGCCGAAAAGGGGATGGAACGTATCTATGTGAATCTTGGCAAAAATGATGGTTTTTATGCCGGAAATCTCATTGATTTGCTTAATAAGAATATAGATGGGGCAAGAATTGAGGTGGGGCGTATAGATTTAATGCCCAATTATTCTCTATTTGATATTAAGAAACGAGATGCGCGTCTTGTTGTTAATTCGCTCAAAGGTCTTGATTTTATGGGCAAGCGGGTGTACAGTGAGATTGCAGAAGCTGATAAAAATTATGCTCGAGCCGCAGGACGAAAGTCACGAAAGTCCAACGACGATGATTTTGCCCCCGACTTTTCTAATCGTAATTTCGATCGCAAAAGAAAGGGTGGCGGTAGGAAATCTCGAAAAAAATAGTCATCTTTGTGTTTGATAAAATAGTAACCTTCGCAAACTGTGTGCTCCGTGAAAAAAATTGGGGGCGCACGTAGTGTATTAATAGCATATATTTCTATGAAAATTCGCTCAATAGTTTCGACTTTAGCTCTTTTGGTAGTAATGGCAATGTCGGGTCAGATGACACCGCGAAGTGTTGTTACAACTGCTCCGGAAAAGATGTTGCTTTCTCTTGATAACTCAATCCTGCTCGATATGCTTGACTACTATGAGAGTGGTGTGGCACGTATTTTCAAGAATAAAGCCAATGAAGATTCTTATATTGTAGAGATGACCGAGAAGACATTGACACTCAAAACAGGGGCGTGTCACAATGTCTCGTTTGTAATTCTCCCTTATGGAAAATCGGAAATCATAATGACAATTGAGCGCGTTGAAACACCGAGCATAGATGCCACTATCTCATTCTACGATTCGCGATGGCAACTGCTCGACACGAAGAAGATGCTTCGCATTCCTGCTCTTTCCGATTGGATAGGCAAAGTGTCGCGAGAGGAGCGGGCTGACATTGAAAATGCCCTACCGTTCCTTATGGTTGATGCTACGTTTAATCCTGCTACATCGATTCTGACGTTTACTCCGATGATAGGTGATTATGTGGCAACAGAAAATGTTGAGAAAGTAAAAAGTGTGTTGGCTGAGCATCTCGAATATGTATGGTCGGGTAAGTCGTTTAAGCGGGTGAAGAAATGAAAAAAAAACAATCCTCAGATGCAGAAATGACCTTATTCGGCAACGATGGTGGAGAGGCTACTTTGACTATCACGCAACTATGTGATGCAGTTCAACAGCTTTTAAAATCACCAACCGTTACCGATAAATGGGTGGTTGGAGAACTCATTGATTTCAGTGTGCGCAACGGGCACTGCTATGCCGACTTGGTTGAAAAGGATGACGAAGGGAAGGCTTTGGCAAAAATCCCATTTCGAGTTTGGAACTATAAATACGATAGTCTTAATAATAAGTTTTATGCTGCCACTAATCAGCAACTCGGAGCCGGGCTTAAGGTGAGAGTTCGCGTAAAACCGAGCATGCATAAACTTTACGGGCTTTCAGTTATTGCCGACGATATTGACCCTAATTATACTATGGGCGATATGTTGCGTCGACGGAGAGAAATCATTGAGCGGCTCAATCGTGAAGGTATTTTGAATCTAAACCAGCAGTTGTTATGGCCCGATATTCCCACTCGTATTGCCGTGATTTCATCTCCTCTTGCTGCCGGATATGGCGACTTTCTTAATCAACTTTTTCTCAATGAGTCCCATATACGTTTTGATGTAAAACTTTATGAGGCAATCATGCAGGGGGAACGGGCTTGTCCCACAATACTTGCTGCTTTGGAGCAAATTGCCACCGATGCCCACCGATGGGATGCCGTGGTTATAATTCGCGGAGGCGGAGCTTCATTGGATTTGCAATGCTTTGATAATTACGACCTTGCCGCAGCTATTGCTCGTTTCCCCTTGCCGGTAATTGTAGGGATTGGTCATGAACGTGATGAAACGGTACTTGACTTTGTTGCCAATCGTCGTGTCAAAACACCTACTGCCGCAGCTGAGTTTTTTATCAAGCGAGGAGAGTCGTTGCTTAACAGGCTAAACACTATTGGCAGTGCGCTACTGCAACGAGCCACTGATATAATGGCAGTGGAGAAAGAGCAACTGAGCTATTTCGAGGGTGTCATTTCGGTGTATCCGCTCAATGCCGTACGACATGCCGACTCCCGTTTATCCAATAATATTAGCGTGTTGTCGACTGTCGCGTCTCGTCGCATTCTTCCGGCAATAGAAAAACTTAATGCCATGCAGTCGCAAATTGCGCTTGCTGCCGGTGGGGCAGTAGTGTCATGTCGCGAGCGACTTAATTCAAGCGAGCGTCTGCTTTATGCTCTATCGCCGCAAGCTGTGTTGTCTCGCGGATACTCAGTGACACGTTGCAATGGTAGAATTGTAACCAATGCTACGGATTTGGCATCGGGCAGTCGACTGACTACTCAACTCGCGTCCGGAGAAATAACATCAATAGTAGAATAAAGAAAATAATAATCCAAATAATATGGAAGTACAAACTACCAACGTCAAAGAAATTTCATATCGCGAAGCAGTCAATGAACTCGATATTATATTGCGAGAAATGCAAAGCGATAATTGCGATATCGACAAATTGTCGGCAATGACCCGTAGAGCGACTGAACTTATTGCAGAGTGTCGCAATCGCTTGACTGCTACTGATGAGGAGCTCCGAGGAATACTTGCGACTCTCACAACTAAAGCATAAATTATGCTCTAATATTATGGGTGAGAAGGGTGAGACTTATTGACACAACTATTTACCGCGAGAATACTTTTTGTGAGTAGCTCGCAGTATGTCAAATTCTGTTTAGGAAACGCCTTCGTGGCTAAGGTTGAATTAATAGAGCGGTGGCTTGGGCAGCAATTCCCTCTTTACGTCCGGTAAATCCTAATTTCTCGGTTGTAGTGGCTTTTACGGAAACGCGATTTTCGATAATGCGGAGGTCGGCAGCAAGCGTGGTAATCATTTGAGGGATAAAGGGAAGGAGTTTGGGGGCTTGCGCTATAATTGTGATGTCGACATTGGAAATTGCATACCCCTTGGAGTTAACCATTTCAACTACCTTGCGCAGAAGCACACGAGAGTCAACTCCGCGATACTCTTCGGCAGTATCGGGGAAATGGAAGCCTATATCTCGCATTGCGAGCGCACCGAGAATAGCATCGCAAAGTGCATGGATTGCTACATCGGCATCACTATGTCCCAACAACCCCAATTCGTAGGGGATATTAACTCCGCAAAGCCATAATTCACGCTCCGGAGCAAATCGGTGAACATCAAATCCGTTGCCTATTCTTATGTCCATTTGTAATGAATGTGTCGGAATTATCAGCGTTTTCCAAGTAGTTCACGCAATCCGTCCATGTCAAACGACAATGAGAAACGTAGAGTTTGGTCAAGTGGTGATTGCTGTGCTGTAGCAATCATGTATGACGCATCAAGACGAAGTACATTGAGGGAGAATCCGGCTCCGATACCGAAATATTGGCGATTGCCTTTAAATTGGCTCTCGTGGTAGTATCCGGCACGTAGGAAAAACTGCTGATTGTAGGAATATTCGGCACCAAGAGAGTAGGTAATCTCACGCAATTCTTCTTTCATGCCACCGGGAGCATCGGAGAATGATTTGAATATACCTGATATAGGCGACATATCTTGCCACTCTTGCAAGGCTTCAAGATATTGGCGCTCCCCTTCGGCGTCGTCGGGATAGTCACTTTCTCGCGGACGTGTTGGTACTAACAATTTGTTGAGGTCGAGAGAAATAGCGAGGTTATGATAGTCGGCAAGAGGGAACATGAATGTTGTTCCAAGGCGAAGGTTGGTAGGTAGGAATGCCGGATCTTCTCCATTGTTATAATCGACTTTCGTACCGATATTTGAGATGTTCCATCCCCATGACCATTGACATTCGTTGCGCCCTACGATTGGGTAGAAGGTATAATAACCGGAGATGTCGGCTGCAAATGCCGAAGCTCCTGAAGTTTGGTCGCCGGCATATGAGTTGGAAAATCCAAGATCGGAATAGATGTAGCGGAATACTACCCCCATAGAATATTTTTCAGATAGCTTGCGTGAGTAGCCCACGTCGATAGCCATTTCGTAGGGGTTGAGGCTCTGCGTCGTAATATTGGAGGGGTCGGAAGAAGTAACCTCGCCGAGAGAGAAATAGCGAAGAGATGCCGAAATTGCTTGATTGTCGTTTGACCCCAATTTCCAATAGCCCGATACGTTGGCAAGGAAAATGTCGTTGACAAGTTTACGAAGCCAAGGTGTGTAACTCAATGAAACCCCACCTTGAGAGTAAGCAAATGCATACTTTGAGGGGTTCCAAAATTGAGAATTGACATCGGGGTCGGTAGCAACACCAAGGTCGCCCATCGATGCTCCGCGAGCATCAGGTGCGATGGAGAGTGACGTAACACCCGTTTCAATCGGGTTGAATTCATTCTTGATATTGTCATCGGCTTTTGCCTGGCCTGCAACTAAGAGGCACGCAACGCCGAGAATTGTAGATTTTAAAAGAGTTGTTTTCATATAATAGTATAACTCTAAAATCTGAATTTTATTGTATGTGACAATGTTAAATTCAAAATTTACCCGTTGACATTTTTTTTAATAATCTTAAATCAAGGTTTCTGCACGACGATTATTTCAATCTTCGGAGTATGTCCGTATAGACTTCCACCTTTGCAAAGAGCATATGCACGATATATTCCATCGGTCACCAAATTGCCTTCGTTGTCGGTTAAATCCCATTCAAATGGAAAGCTGACATTTTCGCGAGAATAAACTGTATTGCCCTTATTATCCTCGATGATTAATTTCCCGATTGGCGTTTCGGGGAATTCATGAGTTAACCCGATAGTGGCTTGCACACGAGCGGGTTCCTCTTCCACTGTCAATTTGGCATTTGCAGAAGAATTGTTTACGGTAAACTCTATCTCGCGAGAAGAGGTATTGCCTGCATTGTCGGCAATATAGAGGGTAAGTGTGTGTCGGCCGTCGGTCAATGATGTTAAAGGGTAGGTGATATTGATAGTGCCGTCGCCATTGTTGACCATTGCAGTGCCGACGATAGTATGATTGATTGTGTTATCAATTAAAATACGGCAATTATTCCCTATCGTACCTGTCGAATTGCAAATGCCGCTTTCATCGTCGGAAACAGAGGCATAGACAGTTAAGTCTTGGCTGACGATGTCGCCGCATATGAAGTCGGGACTATTTATATATAGTAATTCGATTTCCGGGGCAGTGATGTCGCTTGGAGTAGATGGTGCGGATGCTACATCGCATAGTAGAGCTGTTGTGTAGGTTGTAGCAACTTCGCTGTTGTCGGGCAACACGGCAGTGATTGTTGCTCGATTATATTCACCCATACGAATAGGCATTGGAGGGGTAAATTTAATGCTAAAACGTCCATTGACAACCTTTGCAAATGTTTCAACCAACACATCTTCATCAACGTGCACTTTTAATAAATCAGGACCATCTTCAGTGTCGAGTGAATGTTCTAATGGAGAGTTGTATACCGACAAGATGACATTTCCATTAAATTCAGCCCAAGGAGTTCCCGCAATCTCAGGATTTTCAACATATCCGGAGATGGTGTTTTCAATTAATGGAGTTATCTTATGATATGCCTCTTGATTGTTGAACGCCTCATTATTGATATTTTCGATTGCAATATTGTGACTGGAAAAGAATAAAGGCAATGCGGGGTCGCCACATAGGTTGTAGCACGACGTATTAATCATAAGGTCTTCATTGTCGATATATTGCTCATGAATTTGATTTCTCGACAATCTGAAAATATCGCCGGTTGTGGTCCCTTTCGGTGCTTTTGAATATATTTCGGCAAGAGTTTCCGATAGAGTTTCGTTTTTATCTTGAAACACTTCTCGACAAGCTCCTACAACGGCAATCATGCCACCATTGCTTTGCAATACCATATCTTGGGCAAGTGATTGCTCAAGACAATCAAAAGTGTATGAACGGCAAGTTGCAAGCATGGCAAATGGGTAAAATCCATATTTAGTGTTGTGGACGTCGGTTAAATGATAAAGATCATACCAACCTAAAAAACCGGTTTTTCCATGACCGGTGTAGTTGACATATGATACGCCACGTTTAAGTGCTTGTAGAATGGCTTTTTTTAGATATGTAGCTTTCCCGTTTTTCAATGGATATAGCGAACCATACCCCTTGATGAGTGTTATTCCCGGTTTGTTGGAGGTGAAAGAGTTTGCCGTATATTCCGCACTTATTGTGTGAGAGTTTAAATCTACTTGGTCGGCCAATAACAGCACACGTTGGTATATGTCGGTAGTAGGTGTAGAAGTGAGGTATTGTTTCACCTTCTCTACAGCTTTTGCTGCTTGGACTTTGTCGACAACGGGAATACGCCCTACGTTGATGTGCTGCACATTGTTAATAAATTCACCTTTGGAAGGGGGCGTATCATTCATCATGCCGAAATAAGCGTCGCAAGAGTAGGCTTTAGTCACTTCTGACATTAGGTCGATATTCGGAGTGCCATAGTTGAGCAATAATGCTCCGCGTTCTTTGAAAGAAGCACCTGTTTCGGTCAATCCGCGATTGTCGTAAAATGCGCCTCCAAAAAGTAACAAATGTTTCATCTTCACGGGATTGCGGTCGTAGAACATTTTTACCGCTTTTCGTATGCCCCAAAGCGAGGGGGTGCCGGATGAAAATTCATTAAAAATCTTATTTTGTGTTAGCACTAAAACATCTTGTCCCAAATAATCGCGGTGGATTTGTGCTAATTGTTC
Source organism: Muribaculaceae bacterium (assembly GCA_017536215.1). GTDB lineage: Bacteria > Bacteroidota > Bacteroidia > Bacteroidales > Muribaculaceae > JAGBWK01. Next base: position 13,133 of record JAFXHY010000064.1, read on the forward strand.
TGCTTCATCGACAAATGCATCAGCAGTCAATATCACCATATCGGGGACTTCATAGGAATGAATATTCTGATTTTCAACCTCTTCAACATATTCTACCGCAAGATGCTCTTTATTGGGGTCGAAGGCAATTGCGCGATGTGCTTTTGCTGTATTGCTATTTACATTGTATGCTTCATCAGTAGTGTAATACAACACTCCGCTTGTGAGGTAGGAAGTTCGGTGCGGACGCACTTCATGCGCTCTGTCAACTTTCCATATCAGAATATCACTATTCGCTTCGGTGAGTTTAACCACTCTGCCATTCTCGATAGAGCTTGCGCAAATTAGCATCGAAGTACGGTCTCCGAATATATTGGATTGCTGATAAGCAAAAGCCATTCGGTCGAGAGCTGCGTATGTAAAGGAGGAATTAGTGGAGGGTGTAATAGTTGCGTCAAAAGAAGTCGTCTCACGAGGCATTGATAATGCAAGGTAGGAGTCGGGGTATGAAGCGTTGGTATTGAATCTTATTCGCTCGCTGGAGTTATCCAGATTTATGTTTTTTGTCGTGATTTCACCGCGGTGGGGATAAGTAAGCGTAAATGTGAGATTGTTGCCGGCTCCAACCACCACGTTGTGCAGTATCACTTTTGAGTATGTGGCAGCACTGCTATCAAAATGTAAATGATTGATTGGTACGGAAAATTTAATTGTGTCGGCAGATTGTGAAATATCTCGACCGAAATAATTTTGTCCTTGTTTTGCCGGATTTCCAACCTCTTCTTCCATAGCGGTCACTTCCCAATGCGATTCTAAATATGGTAATGAAGTGAGAGGTTTATAGGGGATTTTAGTATGTTCTTTGATAGGTTGAGAATCAGTAATGAAATAATATCCGGCATCAGCGGCATGATTGCGTTCAATGTCGGGGCATACGGTAATTAATGCTGATTTGCTCGGAAAGTGTACTAAATTAAAGCGATAGTTGGCTTCTCCATAAAAAAGCAATCGGTCGTGGCGATATTCTACTAATTGTTGTGGAAGGTCGTCGGGGGTGCTTTCATCAAGCAATTCAGGCACTCCTGCAACACCGCCAAAGCCATACACAGTTACTTTCGATGGGTCGTCAAATCCCCACTCTTTAAGCTGTTGGTGGGTAATCTGTTGTATCCCCGATTCGTTGACGCGGATTTTTACCCAGCGTCCGGAAGATAATACTGAAGATGGGTTATAATAGTTGGCATTGGCGGCCGATGTTGTCGATATTCCGATAATGCCACAAAGTATTGCGACAATCATTCGTGTTATGTTCTGATAGAGCATAGCTTTTAAGTGACTTAAATGGTTGGTCGGTATGGTATTATTATTTTACATTGAAGTGGAGCACGGATTGTCCGTTGATTTGGGCGTCAATTCGGTCTCCGATGTTGATATCGCAACTAAAAATTGGCATTGGAGGAATGATGATATCTCCTGTTTTTATCATCATAACTTTGCTTAACACATTGATTGCTTTAGTTATAGGTGGATTTATGCTGCCAAATGTTACGCATTGAGGCGTGGTGATATCAATAGATTTAATATTTGCGACATCAATCCATGAACCGATGGCTAATCCACCATCAAACCCCGTTGCCCATGACGACCAGTTTTCGGTGTTGCACCCCTCGGGTTTTACAATGTCGAGAGGAACAAAACGAACGCATAGCGTCATCATGTCGTAGTAGCGCGGCGCAAATTTTTCAGATATAGATTTCCCTAAACGACACATTAGGTATCCAACCATAAAGTCGCAACGCCAACGTTTCGATAATTCGGGAAGAAACACCGGGCGATTGTCGCGCACAACCGAAGAGTCCGTAGTCAAAATAAGTGACGGGTGCTCGGCTCTGCTTTTATCTCCGAAGTCTCTAAGTTCAAGTATCTTCATGTTTGTTGTTGTTCTTCTTCTTGTTTTACAACTCGTTTTGACGTTTTTGAGCATCAAGCCTATTGTACATCACAGCTAAATGTGCATATATTGAAGTGTTGGTGATGACAATGCCGCGCGGCGCACGAATACGATATGGTGTAAAGTTCCACAAAGCTTTAACTCCGGCCTTTATCAGCCGGTCGGCACCCTCTTGTGCGTGGTCGACAGGAAGAGTGATAATGCCCACTTCAACGTTGAGTTTCGTGATTGTTGTTTCAAGCATTGAAATGTCGAGTATTGGAACACCGCAGGTGGTTTTGCCAACAACGTCCTTGTTGATATCAAAGCCGGCAACAATATTCAATCCATAATTGGCGAGTCCGGAGTCATGTATCAATGACCCGCCAAGCGAACCAACGCCCAACACCACAGCGTTGTGACGACGCTTAAATCCTAAGAATGCTTGAAGTTCATGGTGTAACTGTTTTACTTCATATCCGATGCGTGTCTTCCCTTTTATATTTAGCCAAGATAAATCTTTGGCTATTTGCGATGCATCGACATTAAGCTCGCGGGATATTGCCGTTGACGAGACATATTCTATGCCACGCTCATCAAGAAGCGTTACATATGCCAAATACCATGGCAAACGTCGCAACGCCGGCTCCGGTATCATTGTTTTGTCAATATTTTTGATTGTAGTAGCCATAATACTTCAACTTGCAAAGATACAAAAAAATGTGATAATGAGGCTCTTTGTGGATTAAAAATGTGATTTAATTTGTTATAATGCAATTTTTTAATATGTAATTAGATTTGATAGTTGAGGGAAGGGTGTAATCTCGTCTTATATAAAAATAGCGCTGTGACTATTTTCTCAAACTGTCGCAGCACTATGTTATTTTAAACAATAGCTTATAATTATCCGATGCAAAATTACTACAATTGTTCACCATAACAAATACCTAAAAATAGGTATTTTTATTTGTGGTTGCAATACTGATAAGTGATTATTAAATATTTAATAAATTTCACAAAATATTGTTTTAAAAATAAAATAAAAATATATATTTGCGATAGAATTTCTACTAAACTGAAAACTTGTTTAAAACAACTTAAAAGTTATGCTTCATAGATGACTCAAAAAGTAAACTTTATAATTGTGGTGAATGACTAAAGTGTAGAATTTGAGTAGCTTTGAAAGCTTATATTTAATCAAACAAACTTTAAATTTGATATATTAATAATAAATTTAATTATTATGAAAAAGTTAACTCTTTTATTAGCTCTCGCCGGTTTAAGTGCAGGAGCTTATGCACAGGATAGTATTCCTGCGGCGAATGTTCAACTAAATCAATATGGGCAAAAGGTTGAATCATTGCCTGTGAATGCATCTGTACAAGATGGTATTTTGGTATTCCAGAACAAAGATGCAAAATACAAAATGTGGTTTGACATCCGATTGCAATCAGATGCCGCTGTATATTTTGGTGAGCCCGATTTCTGTGCGCCTCAAATTAACGGGAAAGATAATACAAGTCATATCGGTAATGGATTGAGCATCCGCCGTGCTCGTTTTGCTGTAAAAGCTCAAATCAATGAAGATTGGTATGCTGAATTTGATACTGATTGGACCAGTGGTACTCCGGAAATTAAAGATGCTTATATCGCATTTACCGGACTCGAAGGGTTTGAATTTAAAGCCGGTAACTTTAAAGAAAACTTCTCATTGAGCCGCAACACAACATCTCGTTATTTGATGTTTATGGAGCGTCCGATGGCAACTACTTTGGCGCCATCTCGCCATCTTGGTTTCAATGCTCGTTACAATCATGGTTGGTTGTGGTTGTCGGGTGGTGTTTTTGGCCCTGAATTAAAGGGCTCGGAAGAACAAACCGCTATGGAAGATGGTAACAAAGATTATGGCTATAACGAAGGTTTGTCATATACCGGTAAGGTTGTTTACCGCCCATTCTATAAGCTTGACCATGCATCATTGCACATAGGTGCTGCCGCTTCATTCCGCAATCCCAAATTGACATCGACCGATGGTTACTTTACCGGTCGTTTCAGCACTCGTAACTCTACCAATATCAACCGCAAGAAATATCTTGACACTGACGACGTTAAGGGTTTGAATCATGAATTTGCATGGACCGTTGAATTGGCAGGACACTGGAATCAACTTCGCGTAGAAAGTGCATATATCGCTCGCGCAATGAATATTAATAAAGATGAGTGCATCAAGAATAATTACAAATACACAAATCAATGGGCTGAAGGTTGGTACGTTGAAGCCGGTTATCTATTG
>JAFXHY010000065.1 GCA_017536215.1 Muribaculaceae bacterium
ATTGTTTTATCTGCATTTTCTGGAGAAACTGCATCAACACGAATATATCCATTTTTGAAAAGAATACCGGATATTATATCTGAAGGATTGGTTGTCTTTGTGTAACCACCATACACTCCGTATTGAGTGCCATATACACCAGTACTACCAGATACGCTTGAAGTATGGTTTACATAAAAATACTTGTAATTATTTACAGAGTCTCCTTGTGTATACTTTATTACTGGGGCTCTCATTGAGGCACAACTACTTAAAAACAGAACACTAACAATGGTTAGGTACAATAATTTAAGGCAAGATTTCATATAACTCTGAGTATTAGTTTTCGCAAAGTTACTAAAAATTTTAGAACCAATACCCTTCATTCTCTGTTTTTACAAATATCAATTGTGAGAATACTTTTACTGTTTCCCACATATAAACAAGTTAAAAATTAACATCAACTCCCCAATTTTTCGTGGCAATAAAAAATATACGGAAATTTTTCTTTAATTAAAATCCTTTTTATATATTTGCGTGTAGTATATATTTCACGTATTATAATTAACCTTAGGATTTGTTAAAAGCAGATTGGTATGGAAAATAAAAAACTTAAAATCAGAGATTTAACATTGCGCGACGGACAACAGTCATTATTCGCGACTCGTATGCCTCAAAAAGATATCGATGCTTTGCTCCCGATGTATGAGGATGCCGGATTCTACATCATGGAAGTATGGGGTGGTGCTGTTCCCGACTCTGTGATGCGCTATCTCGATGAATCCCCTTGGAATCGCCTTCGCACTATATCTAAAGCCGTAAAGGGTAAATCTCTTTTATCGGCGCTTTCTCGTGGTCGCAACCTTTTCGGTTATGTCCCCTACCCCAACTCTGTGCTTGAAGGATTCTATAAAGAAGCTATCGGCAACGGGCTTAACGTAATGCGTATTTTCGACGCTCTCAACGACATCGACAATGTGCGCGACTCTATAAAAATGATTAACGACCTTGGTGGGATCCCCGACGGTGCCGTTTGCTACACTGTCGACCCCAAAGCCACTGACGAGGGTAAAAAATCGGGATTCTTCTCAAAACTATTTGGCAAAAAAGATGCCGAACCGGAAAAGATTTTCACCGACGAATATTTCGTTGAAAAAGCTAAGCAAATGGAAACTCTCGGTGCCAAAATCATTACCCTTAAAGATATGGCAGGCCTCGTGACTCCATCTCGCGCCGCTTCTATCATTTCAAAACTTAAAGCCAATGTCAATGTCGATGTTGACTTCCACACCCACTGTACTCCCGGCTACGGATTGGCATCTTCATTAATGGCAATTATCAACGGCGTGGATATCCTCGACACCAATATTTGGTGGTTTGGCGGTGGCTCTGCAGCTCCGGCCATCGAACTTATCTACGTGTTCTGCCAAAAACTCGGCATCGAAGTGGAAGCCAACATGGAAGCTGTGGGCAAAATACGCAAAGAGCTCTACAACGTGCGTAAAAACCTTGCTGCGTTCGATCTCAACAAAGATCGTTTCCCCAAAGAATTCGATCCCCTCACCGACACTCTTCCCGCCGAAATCGACGCTCTCTTCGACACCGCTATCGCAGCTGCCAAATCAGGCAACGAAGAAGCATTGCTCAATGCATGTCACGCTATCGAGGACTATTTCGGATTCCCCAAACCCAATTTGCTCGTTAAAGAAGCGGAAGTGCCCGGTGGCATGTATTCTAACATGGTTGCCCAGCTTAAAGCACTCGGCGCTGAAGATTTGCTCGACGACGCCATGCTTCTCATCCCGAAGGTGCGCCGCGACGCCGGTCTTGTTCCCCTCGTGACTCCTACAAGCCAAATCGTGGGAGCTCAAGCCGTAAACCTCGCAATGGACCGCAAAAAAGGGAATGCCGACTACAGCAACAAGTCAAATCAATTCATCTCGCTCGTTAAGGGTGAATATGGTAAAACTCCGGTAGCCATCAGCCCCGAATTCCGCGCTCAGATAACCGGTTCTGCCGAAGAACGACCCTACGATGTTTCTTCTTATCGCGAACCTGCCAACCCAACTCTCGACGACCTTGGAGGCGTTTCTCTCGCTACCAACAACGAAGAAATGCTACTCTTGGCTCTTCTACCCACTGTTGCAAACACCTTCCTACGCAATCGCCGCAAAGAGGAATACGACGCTGTTAAAGCTGATACTGCAGAAGTTGAAACCGAAACAGTTGCTACTGCGACAGTTGATGATGAACCCATCACAGGCGAAGTGTTCAGAGCTCCTATGGGTGGTCGCATCATCTCTGTCAACGTTGAAAAAGGCCAGAAAGTCAAGAAAGGTGAATTGCTCCTCGTCTACGAAGCTATGAAGATGGAGAACGATGTTGAAGCCGAATCCGACATGACTATCAAACGTGTGTTTGTCACTACCGACGAGGTAGTAGGCACCGATGCTCCACTTATCGAATACGAACGCTAATACACTTTTATCGCAACATATATCAGGGGAAGGATTATCTCCTTCCCCTGATTATTTTTCCTATTTAACTACGACAAAAAATCTCGCGTAGATAGAATTCACGGAAGAACGCACACCGCAAAAACATAAAAACAAAAAGATTTTATAGTTTTTTATTCAAAATCTTTGCAGTGTCGTAGAATTTACGTAAATTTGCAAGCCATTACGAAAAAGCCACCCTACCAGTGGCAAAAATAAAGTATTGACTAACTGATTTTTAACCTCCTAAAGGATTATGAAAAAAGATATCCATCCCTCCAACTACCGCGAAGTGGTATTCAAAGATATGTCAAACGAAGAAATCTTTATCACTCGCTCAACTGTTGCCGCTAAAGAAACTATCGAAGTTGATGGTGTAACTTACCCCCTCGTTAAGCTTGAAATCACTTCTTCAAGCCACCCCTTCTTCACCGGCAAACAGAAACTCGTCGACACCGCCGGTCGTGTAGATAAATTCATGAGCCGCTACGGTAATCGTCGTAAAAAATAATCGTAAGAACAATTTTTCGACCGACATAACAACGCCGAAGTCTTTCAACGACTCCGGCGTTGTTGTTTTATTATAACCCGGCAGCGGCTCCATGTAGTCGGCTAGGAACTCTATTCAATCCACAACGCTCCAATATCCATATTGACGTCTAAAACAGCGTTAGCTGCGTTGCTTCCGGGATTAATGCTCTACGAAGCATCGGGCGGTGGAGAGTCCACCCTTGCGTTCCGTTACGCAAAGAAACCGTTAATGGCCCGGAAACTATACCGCTTATTCCTCGACGCAAAGCTGCGATTACATCTTCAACCGAACTCATCCCTGCATACGTGGCTCTAAACACTGTGCGTCCACACGACAAAACCGTAGCAAATATAATATCTCCTACCGACACACTTCTCACCGCTTCATTTCTTGCAACTACCATAATCGCTGATTTTATAGTATAACTTTCTCTGACTTAATCTCATGGCCAAACATCATGTTTGGAATTATACTACAAAATTACGCGCTTATAATGCCATAAAATTGCCCACCTAATAAAATAATAGTTAAATGCTCGCGGTTCGAAAACTATCTTCTATGGAATCGCTTTATTTTCCACCCGGTCCACGCAAAAAATAGCGAAAGAAGCGGACTTGCAATATTAAAAATACAATAAGGCAAATAAGTAAGGGTGGCAACGCCCAACACAGATGCTTGCGTTATACCACAAGAATTCCAAGGAATTAATACCGAGGTTACGGAAATAGAATCCTCGAGCGTACGGCTTAACAATCGCGGCTCCAATCCGTTTTTGGCATACATCTTGCGAAATAAATTTGCCCCTAAAAGGATGGAAAGATATTGGTCGCCGGTAGTACCATTAAGAAACAAACCACACCCTACGGTAGCGCCAACCGTGCGACGTAGAGAACGCAGGCGGCTGGTGAACGACACTGTTATCGATTCCAACATTCCTGTCCCTATCAACACTCCGCCAAAAAGCATTGCACTAAGCACCAAGTAAATAGTAGGCAACATCCCCGCAACGCCACTTGTGCTCACCAATGAGTCAAGCAAATCATTTCCCGTCGACATCGCTGTTTCCGTAAAAACGACATCTCCACTCATGGCCAAAATATTTCCTATCGACATATCATACCCCAAAGCCCCTATTATCTGTGGCTGGAATACAAAAATACCGGCAAGACCCAACGCAGAACTGACTGCCAACGTAACTAACGTTTTCACCCGCATTGCGATAAGTACACCCGTAATCAACGGTACTACCAACACCCAAGGTGTAATATTAAACGAGCTATTCAATGCCGGCAGAATATCAGAAGTTTGCACCGTAGTAGCAGGGTCATATAATGTTCCGACAACCCCATATACTACCAACGCCAAGATAATGGCCGGAGCCGATGTCAGCATCAAATACTTAATATGCGTGAATAAATCAACCTTACATGCCGATGATGCTAGGACCGTGGTATCGCTCAAGGGAGAGACTTTATCGCCGAAATACGCGCCCGAAATAATGGCTCCGGCAATCCACCCTTCGCTATACCCCATCACATGTCCTATTCCTTGAAAAGCGACTCCTATTGTGGCTATCGTGGTCCATGAACTTCCCGACAACACCGATATCACAGCACACACACCACATGCTATCATAAGAAACATCGTCGGATTAATTATATCAATCCCATACGCGATAAGAGTGGGTACAACACCACTTAGCATCCACGTTGCGGACACTATTGCTATAAATACCAATATGGGCACTGCAGGCAATATTTGCGTTGCACTTTGCTTAACACCTTTAATCAAATGATTATAGGGCTGAGGGGCAAATATCTTTGATAGGATTAACGTGAATCCGGCCGCTCCGAGTAGTATAAGGTAACTAAAGCGCTGCGCCACCTCGGCATTCGTCAACACGATTATACTCGCTAATGTCACCAACAATGTCGCAATGGGGATTATCGACAGTTGGAAAGATGGTTTTTTTTTTTGTTTCAACTAATTAGCTATTTAAATATTTAATAAAATCTTAAGCGATGAATTCCGGCTCGAAATTCGCCACAAAATTAGCAATTTACTATCTTAAAACAAAATAAATGCAAGAGGGGCGCCTGATTGGGCGCCCCTCCTTAGTATGATTTGCAAGATGCAAGTTGCACCTTCGCATTGACAATTAGTCTTTAAACTTAGCCTTGATAAATTCGCGGTTTAGACGTGCGATATTGCTCAAAGGAATGCTCTTCGGACATTCTGCCGCACAAGCTCCGGTGTTTGTACAGTTACCGAATCCGAGTTCGTCCATCTTCTTAACCATAGCACGAGCACGACGAGCGCGTTCTACCTGACCTTGAGGAAGGAGTGCGAATTGGCTTACCTTTGCTGATACGAACAACATTGCAGAACCATTCTTACATGCTGCTACGCACGCACCGCAACCAATACAAGTTGCAGAGTCCATTGCCACGTCGGCTACCTCTTTTGAGATAGGTGTAGCATTGGCATCGGGAGCACCGCCACAGTTGAATGAAACATAACCACCGGCCTGCTGAATCTTATCGAATGCGTTACGGTCAACGGTAAGGTCGCGGATTACAGGGAATGCAGCTGAGCGCCAAGGTTCGATAGTGATAGTGTCACCATCGTTGAATTTACGCATGTGCAATTGGCAAGTTGTGATGCCCTGTACCGGTCCGTGTGGATGTCCATTGATATAAAGTGAACACATACCGCAGATACCTTCGCGGCAGTCGTTATCAAATACTACAGGTTCTTCTCCCTTTTCAACGAGTTGCTGATTGAGCATATCAAGCATTTCAAGGAATGAGCTGCCTGTAGATACATTTTCTACATGATAGTTGACGAAACGGCCTTTTGCTTTAGGACCGCGCTGACGCCAAATCTTCAAGTTTACCGAAATTGTATTTTCCATTGTTGTAATATCTTATAAGTTTGACGTTTACGATTATGATTTGTAGTTACGTGTTTGTACTTGGATAGCCTCATATTTGAGGGGCTCTTTGAGAAGGATAGGTTTCTCATTTTCGCCTGTGTACTTCCAGCAGCTGACATACATATACTCTTCGTCGTTACGAGCAGCTTCGCCATCAGCGGTCTGATATTCTTCACGGAAGTGAGCACCACATGATTCGTTACGATTGAGAGCGTCGATAGCCATCATCTTAGCCATTACAAGGAAGTCTTCCAAACGGAGTGCTTTTTCGAGCTCGGTGTTGAGGTCGTCGGCAGCACCTACTACGCGCAAATCGCTATAGAATTCTTTACGTACTTCTTCAATTTCCTTTGTTGCTTTAACGATGCTCTGGAGTGTACGACCCATACCTACAAGGTCCCACATTACTCGACCAAGGCGTTTGTGGATTTCATCGGGCGACTTAGTACCCTTGATATTCATCAACTTCTCAATACGCGCTTTAACATCTGCTTCTGCTTGAGCAAACTCAGGCGCATTGGTTTTGAAGTGAGGTACTTTAATTTGGTCGCTGAGGTAGTTTTGAAGTG
>JAFXHY010000066.1 GCA_017536215.1 Muribaculaceae bacterium
ATGATGACTGCGGACAGATGTCGTCATGGTACGTATTTTCAGCCCTCGGATTCTATCCGGTAAATCCGGCATCGGGAGAATATGATTTGGGCGTTCCGGTGGTGGAACATGCTGTAGTGCATTTGCCCAATGGTAAGAACCTGGAGATAAAGGCGCCTCGCAAGAAATCGGGTTATAATAATCCGAAAGAGGTGAAATTGAATGGAACGGTGGTTGAAAATCGCAAAATCACTCATTCCGACTTGCTCAACGGAGGAGTATTGGAATTCAAAATGGGTAAATAATCCCCGAAAGAAATAAAAGGAGAATAGGCTGTACCAATTTTTGGGCGCAGCCTATTTTTTGCGAGGAGGATTTGGTGTCCGAGGGTTTCGCTTTGCTCACCCCCCGGTTATTGACTCGGTCAAGCCTCGTCGAGCTAAAGGTTATAGTCGCTGACGCTTTCCCGTGCTTCGCACGATTTTCTCCTGGTCGGAGGAGATGTGAGGGGCGGGAAATCCTCACTCCATTTGCTGACGCGGTGTTGTGATGTGAGGGCCGGTAAGCCCTCAGTCCATAGTCTGTGCCGGCTATTTGTATTGTTGGAGGAGTTTGGCGAGGATTGGGACTCCGGCGGTGGCTTTTTCCGGAATTACGTTTACGAAAGATGGCACTTGTGCCGGTTTGGGGTCAATGTAGAAAATCGGGGTGCCACGTCTTACGTATTGAATAAGAGCGGCAGCCGGGTAGACTTGCAGAGTAGTTCCGATAACGACGAAAATATCAGCGTCGGCAACAATATCGGTTGCCGGCTCCATCATAGGAACGGCCTCTTGGAAAAACACTATGTTGGGTCGCACGTGGTGCCCGTCAATAATGGTATCGGGAGTAGATCGGAAATTAGGGTCATTGAGTCGGAATATTTTATTATCATTGTCGATAGCGCGAAGGGTCATGAGTTCGCCATGAAGATGAAGGATGTTGGAGCTACCGGCGCGTTCGTGAAGGTCGTCGACGTTTTGAGTGATTATACTGACATCGAAATATTGTTCCAGATCTACAAGCGCGAGGTGAGCGATGTTGGGCTTTACCTTGGCAAGTTGGGCGCGTCGGTCGTTGTAGAAATTATGAACGAGAGCCGGGTTGCGCTGAAAACCGTCGGCCGAACAAACGTCCATGACATTGTAATTTTCCCAAAGGCCGTTGGCGTCGCGGAATGTAGAGATGCCACTTTCTGCGCTAATACCGGCTCCGGTAGATATTACTAATTTTTTCTTCATAATATTATTAATTATTAGTTGAATGATTGTTGTGCCTTGCTAAAGCAGTTGAACAAAAAATTGGGGTCGATGTTGTAAGGTTGAATTGAAAATACAAATATATGGTTTTTTGTGTCAATTTTTGAGAATTCAAATTTAAATCTTAACTTTGTCAAAGAAGGGATATAGAGAGGTTGCGCAATAGTGAGCTACTTATCCCACGAAACGATAAATAATACAACTTACCATGATAAATCCTCATAGATATTGTGTGATAATGTGTGGCGGTATCGGGAGCCGATTTTGGCCCTACAGTAGAACAGACCGCCCCAAGCAGTTTTTAGATTTTCTCGGCACAGGACGCACGTTGTTGCAGATGAGTTATGACCGAGTGTTGTCGTTGGTTGAACCGGAGCATATAATAATAGTGACCAATGCGCAGTATGCGTCACTTGTGAAAGAACAGTTGCCCGACGTCAACGAGAAACATATACTTTTGGAGCCGGTGCGCCGTAATACAGCTCCGTGTATAGCATGGGCAGCGTGGCATATTGCAGCCATTGATCCGGAGGCATCAATGATAGTGACACCGAGTGACCATTTGATTACACGTGAACGAGAATTTGAAGCAGCGATATCATCCGGCTTTGAATTTGTAGAGAATCATGATGCATTATTAACGCTTGGTATCAATCCCACTCGTCCCGAAACAGGATATGGCTATATACAGATAGGCGAGCCGGTTGAAGGTGATGTGCTTAAGGTAAAGACGTTTACAGAGAAACCCAATCTTGAATTGGCAAGGGTGTTTGTAGAGTCAGGAGAATTCTTTTGGAATTCCGGAATCTTTATGTGGAGTGCAAAAAGTATCAAGAAGGCGATGCTAAATCATGCCCCCGATATAGCCAACATCTTTGAAGGGGGAGTTGACAGTTTCAACACTTCCTCGGAGACGGAATGGGTAATGCGTAATTTCCCGCGATGTATGGGAATTTCAATAGACTTTGCGGTGATGGAGAAATCGTCGAATGTATATGTAAAGACGGTTAATTTCGGTTGGGACGATTTAGGAGCATGGAGTGCGTTGTACGACAATTCACCGAAGAATCGCGATGCTAATGTAACGCAACAGTGCTCGGTATTATCTTATAATTCAACGGGTAATATATTTGCCGTTAGCAATCCCGAGAAACTTATTGTAGTCGATGGATTGAAAGATTATATCGTAGCCGACACAGGCGATGTGTTGCTCATTTGTCCGAAGTCGGAGGAGCAGCGCATAAAGAATATGGTCAATGACGCGCGAATAGCGTATGGTGATAAATATTTGTAGGGAAAGTGGCAGACGCATTTGACATACGAGCCCAAGTGAGCGACCGCGATGGCGATTTTGAGCGCGCACTACGCCCTCAACGCTTCGAGGATTTTTCGGGTCAGGAAAAGATAGTGGAAAATCTGCGAGTGTTTGTAGCGGCGGCACGTATGCGAGGTGAGGCTCTTGACCATTTGCTATTACATGGTCCTCCCGGATTGGGAAAAACAACACTTTCAGCTATTATAGCCAATGAGTTGGGTGTTGGATTTAAGGTTACCTCAGGTCCGGTGCTCGACAAACCGGGCGATTTGGCGGGTATATTGACTTCGTTGGAGGAGAATGATGTGCTTTTTATCGACGAAATTCATCGATTGAGTCCGATAGTAGAGGAATATCTTTACTCGGCAATGGAGGATTATCGTATTGATATAATGATAGATAAAGGGCCGGGCGCACGTTCGGTGCAGTTGTCGTTGGCTCCGTTTACATTGGTGGGAGCGACAACACGTTCAGGGTTGTTGACATCTCCATTGCGAGCACGATTTGGTATAAATTGCCATTTGGAATATTATGACCATGAGATATTGAAGTCGATAGTGTTGCGTTCGGCGCGTTTGCTTGGCACGCAATGCACATCGGAGGCGGCTCTTGAAATAGCAATGCGTTCGCGTGGCACCCCTCGTATAGCTAATGCCTTGTTGCGCCGAGTGCGCGATTTTGCAATGGTAAAGGGGTCGGGAGTGGTTGACCTTGCAATAGCCAAGTTTGGTCTTGAAGCGCTGAATATCGACCGCTATGGTCTTGATGAGATTGATAATAAGATACTTACTACCATCATAACTAAGTTTAAAGGAGGCCCGGTAGGGTTGTCGACAATAGCGACGGCCCTCGGTGAGGATCCCGGCACAATAGAGGAGGTCTATGAGCCGTATCTTATTAAAGAGGGATTTATAAAGCGAACGCCACGTGGACGAGAAGTGACAGAGTTGGCGTACTCTCATCTGGGACGCGCTCTAAATGATGATTTAGGGGGGCACTTTGAATAGATTTCACTCCATAGGCCGGGCTTTACTGTGAGGGTTTCCCGTCTTTGCAGACGAATTTTTAGTAGAGGATTTGGTGTCCGGAGGTTTCGCTACGCTCAACCCCCGGTTATTTATTCGCTTCGCTTTCCCGTCCTTGCGGACGGATGTGAAGGGTGGAAGCCCCTCACTCCATAGGCTGACGCGGTGGTTCCTTTTCCGGCAGTTTAAAAACCGCCGGTTATTG
>JAFXHY010000067.1 GCA_017536215.1 Muribaculaceae bacterium
AACTCCTGCATTATATAGTCAATCACACGAATATTTATCGGCTGGTCATTGTCATCCACTGTCGGCAATTCAACCATTCCATAACGCACTATGTATCTCGCGATTTCATATTCAAACGGGGCTAATAATGCGATGCGGCTATTATCGTATTGCGGGATATTGATTATTCGTTCAGGTGTTGATTGTGCGTTACCACCTGTCGTTTCGCATGATGTCCCGTTCTCAACATCAATTTGCGAAGTAGCTGAGCCTTCTCCTCCTAAATTCTCTTCGTTGAGCGACGCACGAGCTTTATCTCTCATGCGTTGTTGTGCTTCTTGCTCGGCTCGTTCAGTAATAAACTTCTTTATTTGCAGTAATAATACCTTTTCATCTATGTCGAGCGAGCGGCTACAATCCTTCACGTAGAGCGAACGAACTATGTCGTCGGGTATCACTGAAATTGAACGTACTATATCTGTTATCGCCTTCGAGCGAGCTATTGGATCGTTGGCGGCCTCTTTTAAAAGAATATCGGTCTTGAAACGTATGAAATCTGTTTCATGCGTTTTGATATACTCTTCAACTTCGCTTGAAGAATGGCTTTGGGCAAATGAGTCGGGGTCATCGCCATCGGGGAACAACACTACTTTTATATTTAATCCTTCGGCAAGTAGTAAATCGATACCGCGAAGAGATGCTTTAATGCCGGCGGGGTCGGAGTCGTAGATAAGTGTGACATTATTTGTGAATCGATGTATGAGTCTTATCTGACCTTGGGTGAGCGACGTCCCCGACGATGCCACGACATTCTCTATGCCGCTTTGGCTCATCGAAATTACGTCCATATATCCCTCAACGAGTATACACTTATCTTTGTCGCTGATTGATTTCTTTGCTTGATATAGTCCGTAAAGTTCGCGGCTCTTGGAATATATTACCGACTCCGGCGAGTTGACATACTTCGCCATCTTCTTGTCGGTGCGCAGTGTTCTACCTCCGAAAGCCACGACTTTCCCTGAGATTGTATGCACGGGATACATCACACGACCTCTAAATCGATCATAAAGGGAATTGTCTTCTCGTCGTGCTACCAATCCTGTGTCAATCAGATATTTTTCATTGTAACCTCGCTCTTTTGCTTGGTTAAGCAATTCATTGCCACGATCGATTGAGTATCCCAACCGAAATCGCTTGATGGCGGCATCACTGATTCCGCGTTCGCGGAAATAGCTATAGCCGATATCGCGCCCTTCTTCGGTTTCGCTCAAATTCTTTTCAAAGTGTGATAGGGCAAACTCATTCACATTGAACATATTTTCCCTATCGGATTCCTCCTCACGCTCTTCATCGCTAAGTTCGCGTTCCTTTATCTCGATATTGTATTTCTTCGCAAGATAACGCAACGCTTCGTTGAACGACATCTTCTCATGCTCCATGATGAAGTTGACAGGACTTCCTCCTTTTCCACAACTAAAACATTTGCAGATACCTTTCGACTTAGATACTGAAAATGAAGGAGTTCGTTCATTATGAAAAGGACACAGACCGATATAGTTGGCGCCGCGACGTTTGAGCGTCACAAAATCGCTTACCACATCGACGATTTCGGCGGCATCTAATATCTTCTGTACGGTATCTCTATCAATCCTTTTCATTTAGCGGGAATTCTCAAATGCACTCGAGAGTGCAATTCACAATTGTTTTGAAATTCAAATATTGTATATGCTTTTAATCCCACACACACACTTTATTGTGCAAATGTACTCATTTAATCCGTATTTCTAAAATCTGATATTCCTATTTTATTGGAGATTTTTCAAGAGTTTCAACGAAGAGTAAATTGTTGCAAATTTTATAGGGTGATACTTATGCAATCTCCTTCGTTGAGGGTATGCTTCCTACTCTTACCATTAGCCGAAACGCGAGCTTTTCCATCTTTGCGGGCTGTTAATGTGTAGCTTTTGACCTTCCCGTTTTCCCATTCGACATCAACTACATATCCTCCTCTGGCGCATAGACCCTTTACACTCCCATTACTCCATTGTTTTGGCAATGCCGGGAGCAACGTGATATTACCATTATCGTCGGATTGGATTAACATTTCTGCAACTCCGGCGCAACCCCCGAAATTACTATCAATTTGAAATGGAGAGTGCGCTCCAAGCAAGTTGGGATATGTGCCACCACCGCGACGGGCATCTTCTCCATGATAATTGTCGGGGCTGACATATTGTAGCAATCTGCGATACATGAAATATGCTCTCTCTGCATTCCCTAAGCGGGCATAAAGATTAACTCTCCACCCCGTGCTCCATCCTGTTGTATTGTTCCCCTTAATTGTCAGTGTATTGTTTGCCGCATCGGCTAATTTGGGCGTTTCTGATGGTGAAATGTGGTGCCCGGGATAAAGTCCGAATAGATGCGATTGGTGGCGATGCTGTGGATCTTCATCGCGGAAATCATGATACCATTCGCGTAGTGCACCATTGGCATTTATGCGATATGGTAATATTTTTTTCATCGCTTTGTCTATTCGTGCTATCATCGGTTGGTCTACACCAAGCACTTTTGCCGCTTTCCGTGCATCGATTAAACATTCACGTATCATTGCAAGATCTGATGCTCCACCATAGTGGGTAGCGGCTGCTTGTCCATTATTGTCCAAAAAACGATTTTCTGGCGAGGTACAGGGTGACGTGATGAGGTGCCCATCATATTCTATCAACCATTCGAGGCAGAATATAGCAGCATCGCGCAATGCCGGATATGCCGCTTGAAGCTCTTCTTTATTGCCGGTGAATGAATAGCGTTCCCAAATATGTGTTGTCAACCATGCCCCCGACATATTCCAGTTTGCCCATCGTGGATCATTTATATGTCGACCTATTGGATTGGTGATTGCCCATATATCGGAATTATGTCCGGCACACCATCCATTCTCTACTCCATAGTAATGACGAGCGGTTTTATAACCGGTATCTGTCATATTTTCAATAAAGCTAATCAACGGTCTATGCAATTCGCTAAGGTTGGTTACCTCTGCCGGCCAATAATTTTCCTCCAAATTGATATTTACAGTATAGTTTGAACTCCATGGTGGCATTATTTTCTCATTCCACAACCCTTGTAGATTGGCCGGGACTCCTTCGGTCCTTGAACATGAGATAAGTAGATAGCGTCCATACTGGAAGAAGAGTGTCTCAAGTTCCGGATTATTGTCCCCATTGTCTGTAAATCGTTTGAGTTGTACATCGGTAGGTAGTGATGCTATTTCTTCGGCAGTTTTCCCAAGATATAGTTCTACACGATCGAAGAGTTTGCTATAATCGTTTTGATGTGCAGTTAGTAATTCGTTATAGCTTTTATTTATCACATTTTCCACACGACGCATTGCAAGATTTACGTAGTCACGTCCTTCAGTGACAGGATTTTTGTCGTGTCCGTTGAAACTTGTGACATTTGTAATCGCAATCATTACATCTGTGCAGTCACTCAGTTTGATATCGCCGGTAGGGTAGACCTTGACCGTTCCATCTCCCATATTGATAGGAATTATAGCTGTGCGAAAATGTATACCGCGAGCCGGGTCATAACACAATCGGTCAGTCCCGTATTTTCCATCTTCCCATTCTGTATAGGCATGATATGCGGCATACCCATCGTTGACGAGTGCGTTATTTGCAATTGATGTCGCATGAGGAAGTTGACAGTTTAATCGCAATTTAGCATTAATTTTCTCATCTCCTGTAGCGGTTAGGCGTACCACAATCACGGAGTCGGGAGCCGACGCAAAATATTGTCGCTTAAATTGGGTATTCCCTCGTTGATAGCTGACGTTTGCTGTTGCATTTCTGAGATTGAGGGTGCGTTGGTATGAAACAGTATTGCTTCCTTTGGGATATTCAAAATCTATAACGATTTCACCCAATGGCATGTATATTTCGCTGCCATTACCTTGTATATTGTAATTCGCTGCATCTGCACCTACGTAATCCTCTTTTGCCAAATGCTCTCTGACTACCGGAATGAATTTATATGCTTCCGGTTCTACTACCTCTAATTCGGGTTCCCCGGTCCATAATGTAATGTCATTTAGCGAAATCTTTTCATGCTCAACCCCTCCATATACCGAGGCTCCGAGTGTCCCGTTCCCAAGTATTAATGTCTCTTCAAAATGTTCTGCCGGTCGGTCATATTTCAATTGTAATTCTTGCTTCTCTGCTGCCCATGAGGCACCACCAATGGCTATTGAAGATAGTAATGTTATTACCGATTTTAATTTTATCATGTTTAAGGTATTATAATGTTAGGCCTCTGTCTTTTAGTTAGAAAATAAGGGCATAACTGATTTATTATAATTTCAGCCACGCCCTTATTATTCTACGAAGATATCAAATGGTCTATAATCCCATTTATTAAAAATTCAAATAAGTGTTATCGTGGCAATACATTGATTTCTAATTTATTGTATGCGCGTTCAGCTTTTTCTCGTGCCTCTTCCACTGTGTCGGCAGTTGCGAGAATCACACCCATACGGCGATGTCCTTTGATTTCTGGTTTACCGAAAATTCGGATTTGAACGCCGGATTCTTCAAGCACTTTATCAAGATTGCACATTTCGATTTTATCGGTATCTCCTTCAACAACAATAGCACGTGATGCCGAGGGTCCATAGAATTTGATGTCGTTGATAGGGAGTCCGAGTAATGCACGTGCGTGAAGCCCGAATTCGCTCAATTCTTGAGAAATCATGGTCACCATTCCTGTGTCGTGGGGGCGTGGCGAAACTTCCGAGAAGATTACCTCATCTCCTTTGATGAAAAGTTCTATTCCAAATATGCCATATCCACCCAAAGCATCTGTAACTTTCTTTGCTATTTCCTTTGCCGATTCCAAGGCTTTGTCGCTCATCGGTTGGGGTTGCCATGAATAACGATAATCTCCGTTGATTTGGATATGTCCTACCGGCTGACAACAAGTAGTGCCGGCTACTGAACGAACTGTTAACAATGTGATTTCGTAATCAAAATTTACAAAACCTTCAACTATAACGCGACCTGCTCCGGCACGGCCACCTTCTTGAGCCTCACGCCATGCTGCTTCGATTTGGTCCGCACTCTTTATAGTTGATTGTCCATGTCCCGATGAACTCATAATTGGCTTTACAACACAAGGAATTCCGATTTCTTCTATCGCTGCGCGGAATTCTTCCTCGGTTTCTGCAAATTTGTATTGTGAGGTCTTGATGCCAAGTTCTTCGGCTGCCAATCGACGAATTCCCTCACGATTCATTGTCAAGCGGGCTGCTCGTGCGGTTGGTGTGACGTTGTATCCCTCTTTTTCAAGTTCTACAAGTACATCGGTGGCGATTGCTTCTACTTCAGGAATAATGTGGTCGGGCTTCTCTTTTTCGATAACTTCGCGCAATGCTGCGCCATCAAGCATATTGAATACGTAACTGCGGTGGGCTATTTGCATTGCCGGTGCATTGGCATACTTGTCGCAAGCTATAACTTCAACGCCGTAACGTTGCAATTCGATTGCCACTTCTTTCCCAAGTTCTCCACTTCCCAACAATAAAGCTTTTTTACCTACCGGTGTCATCACCGAGCCAATTTTTACCATTTCTTTTAATTGTTTTATATTAATAATTATTATTTGACACTTTAATTATTCTCTGTCATTCGCTGTCTTACTACCTCGTAAATCATTACCCCGGCCGCTACCGATACATTTAGTGAACCAATATGGCCTAACTGTGGTATTGATACAAAGCGATCGCATTGACGTATCACTTCGGGAGAAATCCCTTTATCTTCTGCTCCCATTACAATGGCTAATGGAGTGTTATAGTCTACTTTGGTGTAGTTGATATCAGCCTTTTCGCTTGCTGCTACTACAGTATATCCATTCTCTTTGAGAAATTTTACCGCCCCTTGCACCGAGTATTCTCTACACACCGGGATATGGTGTAATGCACCGGCCGATGTTTTCATCGCATCTCCGCTCACCGACACACTGCCATGGTAGGGTATGACGATTCCATCTACTCCAGCGCATTCGCAGGTTCGTGCTATCGCTCCGAAATTCCTAACATCGGTTATCCCATCAAGTACAACGATAAATGGTTGAACCCCTTTTTCATATAATTCGGGTACCAAATGGTCAAGCCTGTGGTAAATGACTGATGAGAGAATTGCGATTACTCCTTGGTGATTTTTGCGAGTAATTTTATTCAACTTCTCTACGGGAACTCGTTGGCAATATATTCTGTCTCGTTTAATTAGCGCAAAAAGTTCTGCTGCAAGTTCGCCGTTAAGCTCCTTGCGAATCATTATTTTGTCTATTTCTTTACCGGCCTCTATTGCTTCTATGACGGCTCTAATACCATATATATAATCTGATGCTTCCATTTATTCCGATTAGTTGTTAATGTTTATTCTCCGGCAATTAGTGATCGAGCTGTGTTGCGAGCTGCTTCATTGTTTTTGTCGCCGGAAAGCATGAGCGCAAGCTCTTCGATTCGTTCCTCTTCGCTGAGCTTACGTACCTTTGTGTTTGTTGTCGTTTCTGTATCCTCCTTAAATACTTTAAAGTGCACATCTCCCTTAGCTGCTACCGGTGGTAGATGCGTGATTACTATCACTTGTATTCTTCGAGAGATGTCTTTCATCAATTTACCCATTCGGTTAGCTACATCGCCTGACACACCGGTGTCTACTTCATCAAATATGATTGATGGAAGTTGCACATGTTCCGCTACTAATGCCTTTATCGACAACATCAATCGAGAGATTTCTCCTCCCGATGCAGTATCTTTTACCGGCATTAATGCCTGATTTTTATTGAAGGCAAACAAGAAGTTGACTTTGTCGGCACCGCTTGCACTCAGTTCTGTCGGGCTGATTTCAATTTCTGCCCTCAAATTTTTCATCCCTAATGGGGTAGCGCTTGTCAATAGTGATTCTCGGAACTTAGCTGCTACATCTCTGCGTGCTTCCGTTAATGATGCAGCCTGTTCAATTGCTTGTTTTTTCGCTATTTTTGCTTTTGAGGCATATTGCTTTATCCTTTCATCGGAATTATCAATAGAGTCAATACGCTCGCCCAATTCCTTATGCATTGCAATTAATGCATCTTCACTATCAACCGATAGTTTGCGTTGGATGCTATATATTTCGTTCAAACGCTCTTCTACATAACTTAGCCGTTGAGGATCTGCGTCAAGGCGATTATTAATAGCTTCTACCGTATCTTTGATATCAGTCGCTTCAATGCGTAGAGTCTCTATCCGCTCGTTAAGCGTTTCTGATTCTGCCAAGCTATCTAACCCATTAATTGCCGATTCACTTTGGCGAAGACTGTTCAGAATATTGTTTTCGTTGCCATCAAATAATTCAAGTATTTGACAAAGCGAGCCTTTTATATGATTTACATTGGATAAGATATTATATTCTTGTTCCAATGCCTCTTGTTCGCCGGATTGAAGATTTAATCGCTCCAACAATTGTAGTTGATATCGCAAATATTCCTCTTCTGCCTTCGATGTTTCTGATGCTCGTTTCGCTGTTTGATACTTCTTTAACGCGATGCGAAAAGTATCGTAGGCTTCACTATAATTGCTTTTTGCACTTTTATCATTGAGCATTGTGTCAACAAGTGTCAACTGATATTCATTATCGGCAAGAAGTAGATTTTGGTGCTGTGAATGTAAATCCACAAGTCGGATTGCTATCTCTCGTAATAATGTTAACTGCACCGGTACATCATTTACAAATGAACGTGAACGTCCGGCTGTTGTTATCTCTCTTCGTAATATCAGTTGTTTGTTGAGTAAATCGATATCATTTTCGGTAAGTATTTTCTCTATCTCGTCGTAGTTGGTGATATCGAAAACTCCCTCTACTACCGATTTTTTATCTTTATCTCTGACCACTTTTGTGTCGGCTCGATTGCCAAATAGCATTGACAAGGCACCGAGCATTATGGATTTTCCCGCACCGGTTTCTCCCGTAATTATATTTAATCCCGGTTGAAATCTCAGCTCGATATGGTCAATTAAAGCATAATTTGATATGGTTAGAGTTTCTATCATTATTAATCGTTATATATGCTTGCGGAGTCTGAATATCATTTATTTGACATCCATGACTCCGTTGTTCATCGTTTTACGGGTGGATTTTTTATCTTGTTTATCCGTTCTTGTTCTGATGGGAAGATGTCTTTGAGGAGATCATACACCCGGTCACGCTCTGTTTGTGGCGCTTTGGAGTAAACATTGACCAACTCATCTAACTTTGCATCTTTAAACATTGATAATCCCACCGACATTGGATTAACTTGATACACCTTTTGCAGATATTCAAGTGACTTCGTTATGTTTGCTCTCCCTTTATCGGGCGAAACCGACATCTCATTAAGCCCTTTGCGGTGATATTCATATAGGATATCTCGCAGCCCGGAGGTCGCTTGGTCTGTATATGCACTCAAAACGGCCGACCGGTTTTTGTTATCCTCAAATTGACGCCATCCCGTTTCTCCCGATGATTGTGCCATTTGCACAATTTGGGATAATCGTTCATAAAATGGCTCTCCCCCTCGTGGAGAAAATGAGTCAAAATCAACGGCGATAAACAAATATGCATAAAAATTTAGTATTGCCGTCAGTTGACTTTCCATGCTGTTCTCTGAAAATATCAGAGGTTCCCCTTCTTGATAAGTGAACTCTACATTTGTGTCTTTAAAATTGAGGAGGGTAGTAGTATATGATGAATTATAAACCGGGCGAATTGATTGGATTTGAATATCTCCCCTAAATGTGTTGTCATTCAATTCTCCTACTGTCAAGAAGAAGCGACACTCAATTTTCTCATTAGGCGAAAATTTTGTGTTGGTAAATGTTGTCGTATTGAAA
>JAFXHY010000068.1 GCA_017536215.1 Muribaculaceae bacterium
CCCGAGCCAATATCTTGACCACCGGAAAAAAGCCCCATGTGGGTGTCGTTGGTGTATGCACCGAGAACCGGACGAGCACGATGTGTTCCCGGGAAAAATTCTTGTTCTGATTCGGGTCCATCACCCACTTTTTCAAAAGTTGCGGGTGTCACTGCGAGAGCAGATGCGGCGAAAACCACAGATAGCAGAGAAAATAAAAAATTGTGTTTCATTTAGGTATGATTTTTGGATTAATACTCAAATAATAGGATATGCAAAAATATATTATACAGGAGATAAAAACAATCTCAAATTGACCAATAATTTTAAAAATTAAGTGAATTTGAAGCAAATGTGTCAAAAAATATGAGTGAACATGCTAAAATGGGATATTTAGAGAAATTGGAAATTATTCATAGCGTTGTTAAGGTTGCAATTAAAGATGGAAATTAAAATAATAAAATCATCCAAATATAAACCCAAATTAATTTGAATAGAATAAGGAAAATTCTTAACTTTGCAGTCGCTTTAATAGCCGAGTAGAGCAAGAAATTATGCAATATGGAAGTTTTTGAGAAATTATTATCGCCCGGTAGCGTTGAATTGGCGAGTACAATAGTATTGTACTCGTTTGTAATTGCAGTAGGTATATTATTGGGCAAGATTAAGTTTGGCGGAGTATCGCTGGGAGTGACATTCGTGTTGTTTGTGGGTATTATTTTAGGACAGTTCGGATATACTGCCGATGCGAATGTGATAAAATTCATCCGCGAATTCGGTCTTATATTGTTCATATTTGCGATAGGTCTACAGGTGGGTCCGGCATTCTTCTCGTCGTTTAAGGAGGGAGGAATAAGACTTAATATGCTGGCAGTGCTCGGAGTAGTTCTTAATGTGGCAATAGTACTTGCAATATATTATATTACCGATGATGCGTCGATGGAAGAGCTTGTCGGAGTCATGTCGGGAGCGGTGACCAATACTCCCGGACTTGCAGCGGCTCAACAGACTGTGGGCAATGCTGAGGCTGTAGATACAATGGCTCGAGGTTATGCAGCGGCATATCCATTGGGAGTAGTCGGTATTATTTTAGCTATGCTTATTATAAAGTGGGCATTCCGCATTAAAGTCAGCGATGAAATCGCGGCGATAAATAAGGAGCGTGAAGAATCACAACTTAAGCCATATATAACCTCGTTTGAGGTGAAGAATGAGCGTCTGGAAGGGATGACGCTGTTGAAATTGCACGATGTTATAACGTGTAATTTCGTAGTGTCACGACAGATGGATATGAATGGTAATATCGTAATACCTACTTCACAGACACAGATACATAATGGAGACAAGTTGTTGATTGTGATGTCGGCACAAGATTTGCCGAAGTTTGCAGCAGTGCTTGGCGATGAGATAGAAATGGACTGGGAAGCAGTAACCCCGAGTGAGGTAGTTTCACGTCGTATATTAATTACAAAGAGTGAATATAATGGCGTGGCACTTGGGACACTGCGCTTGCATAATGGCTATAGATTGAATGCTACACGAGTTAATCGTGCGGGAGTTGATTTGTTGGCCTCACCCGGATTGCGTTTGCAGATGGGAGATAGGTTGACGGTTGTAGGTCAATTGGCCGATATCGAACGTCTTGCTACTAAGTTGGGTAACTCAATGAAGCGTTTGAATCAACCGAATTTGGTGACAATCTTTGTGGGAATTCTCTTTGGTATTTTATTGGGTTCAATAGATGTAGGTATGGGCATGAAGCTTGGTTTGGCAGGCGGGCCGTTGGTAGTCGCTATATTGTTGAGCCGCTTCGGATATAAATTTAAATTAGTAACATATACATCTTCATCGGCATCTATGATGTTGCGTGAATTGGGTATTTGTTTGTTCCTTGCTTCAGTAGGTATTGCCGCAGGTGATGGTTTTGTTCAAAAAGTGTTCAATGAAACCGGAATGTGGTGGGTGATTTGGGGCTTTATGATTACCATAATCCCGCTAATAATTGTAGGTTCAATAGCTCGTGGAGTATACAAAATTAACTTCCTGACGATAATGGGATTGATGTCGGGAGGTTGTACCGACCCACCTGCGTTGGCATATGCAAATAATTCAACAGGGAATGATGCTCCTGCGGTAGCATATTCAACAGTGTATCCATTGACAATGTTCCTCCGCGTAGTTGCTGCACAAGGTCTTGTGCTTGCATTCTGCTCGTAAAAAGAATAAAGAATAAAAAGCATGGGGCTCTACGTAGAAGTGGAGCCCCATGCTATTCTGATTTAGTAGGAATCTATGGGAGGAAAATAATATACATTATTGCTTAATGATTTAGTTGGTGTATGATTTCGAGTAGAGAGTCGAGAGGCTGGACTCCGGATTTTCGCCATACGATTTCTCCGTTGTGAAAAAGGATTAATGTTGGCATTGATTGAACTTTATAGGACAGTGCGAGTTCGCGATTTTTGTCAACGTCGATTTTGACGATTTCAACTTTATCGCCGATTTTTTCGGAGAGTTGCGCTAAAATAGAAGACTGCATTTTGCAAGGTCCGCACCAAGTGGCAAAGAAGTCGACGAGAACCGGTCGAGTTCCGTTGATGATTTCAGATAGATTGTTCATAGTTGAAATATTTAGCAAATTATTAATTTCAGAGGGGTTTTAAGCCGAAAACCGAACAGGTTGTTTAAAAATAATTAGTAATAGTTGTTGGTGGAAAAATTCTTTATTTTGTACAGAAATATAACAAAATGGAAGGATAAATAGTTTTGGGGTGAAAATAAAACATGGTGAATGTTGCGAAAAAATATGATTTTTCGTAGCTTTGCAGTCAGAAATAAGAATATGGCACGCATTAACCTCGCAGGTGTGGGAGTAGCGTTGGTTACCCCATTCCGACAAGACAAAAGTATAGATTTTGATGCCCTCGGGCGATTGCTTGAGTACCAGATAAAAAATTCGATAGATTATATAGTGGTACTCGGTACGACGGCTGAAACACCGACACTTGATGCAGAAGAGAAGCGTCAGGTGCGAGAGTATGTTTCGCAACGAGTAGCGGGAAGAGTACCTTTGGTGCTTGGGGTTGGAGGCAATAACACAATGGCCGTAGCTCGTGAATTGGAAACAACCGATTTGAAGGATTATAGTGCAGTACTGTCGGTAGTTCCGTATTATAATAAGCCATCACAGGAGGGAATTTATCAACATTATGTAGAGATAGCTCGTAGGTCGCCACTGCCGGTAATATTGTATAATGTTCCGGGTCGTACGGGGGTAAATATGACGGCAGAAACTACGCTTCGATTGGCGCATGAATTTGAAAATATAATAGGGATAAAGGAGGCTTCGGGTAATATCTCGCAAATGGATGAGATAATAAAGAATAAGCCGTCGGATTTTATGGTGATATCGGGAGATGATGGCATAACGTTTCCTCTTATTACGTTGGGCGCAGTAGGCGTTATCTCCGTTATAGGAAATGCGTTCCCTAAAGAGTTTTCTAAAATGGTTAGATTGGCTCGAGAGGGGAGCTATGATAGGGCGTTGATGATTCATCATCGTTTCACTGAATTGTTCAACTTGCTTTTTGTAGATGGTAATCCGGCCGGAGTTAAGTGCGTATTGCATGCTATGGGCATGATAGAAAATGAATTGCGTTTGCCGCTTGTGCCGACGCGATTGACCACCTATGAGCGGATTCGCAGAGTTTTGTCGGAACTCGGATAGTATTCGAAAAAAAATAAAATATTGAAAAATCGAGAGTCGGAAGGTTCTCGATTTTTTTTTGAGCGAATTTGAAGAAATCGGGTCGAAAAATGCAAAATCAGAACCATCGCTTGATGGTAGATTGCTTGAATTTTGAGTGGAATTGTTTTGGGAAATTTGCGGGTAAAAATATGCTTAATTTGTGGTTAAAATAGGGCTTGTTTTATTTGGAAAAACGTTATTTGTTTTGTATCTTTGCAAAGATAGTGGGCATCTGAATGGGTGCCTGAAAATCAATACGTTTGGTCGGCGAAGATGTGGGTGAAAGCCTATTGGTTGAGAGCTTGAATCGAAGTTGGCGAAAAGAAAAATAGCATAAAAGAAAAGTAAAAACGAAAATAGAAAAATTAAATACTATGTCAGAAGAAATTGAGGAATATAGCGCGAGTAATATTCAAGTGTTGGAAGGGTTGGAAGCAGTGCGCAAGCGTCCGGCGATGTATATTGGGGATATCAGTGCAAAGGGTTTGCACCATTTGGTTTATGAAGTGGTTGACAACTCAATCGATGAGGCGCTGGCAGGTTATGCAACGCACATTGATGTAACGATAAATGAAGATAATTCGATTACCGTTGTTGACAATGGTCGTGGTATCCCTGTGGATATGCACGAGAAGGAGAATAAGAGTGCGCTTGAAGTTGTGCTCACAGTGCTACATGCCGGTGGTAAATTTGACAAAGGCTCGTATAAAGTGTCGGGCGGATTGCACGGTGTGGGCGTGTCGTGCGTGAATGCGTTGTCATCCTATTTGCGTGCGGAAGTGTGTCGCGGAGGTAAGATTTATGCTCAAGAGTATTCTCGTGGTATTCCGATGACGGAGCTTATGATTGTAGGGGAAACGGAAAAGACCGGTACAACGGTGACATTCCTCCCTGATTCAACAATCTTTACTGTGACCGAATATAGCTATGATGTGCTTGCTAACCGTCTTCGAGACCTTGCTTTCCTTAATGCAGGAATACATTTGTCGTTGACCGATAAGCGCCAAGTGAACGAAGCAGGCGAAGTGAAGCGCGATGATTATTATTCAGAAACCGGACTTCGCGAGTTTGTTCAATATATCGACTCAAATAAGGAATCGCTAATCAATGATGTTATTGACTTGACGACTGAGCGTCAAGGAATTCCTGTTGAAGTGGCATTAACATATAACTCTTCGTATAATGAAAATGTGTTCTCATATGTCAACAATATCAATACGATAGAGGGAGGAACGCATTTAACCGGTTTCCGTCGCGGTTTGACTCAGACGCTTAAGAAATATGCTGAAGACAATAAGATGCTTGAGAAAGCAAAGGTTGAAATCTCGGCAGAGGACTTCCGTGAAGGGTTGACAGCTGTGGTGTCGGTTAAAGTGATGGAGCCGCAGTTTGAGGGCCAGACAAAAACCAAACTTGGGAACAACGAAGTGATCGGTGCAGTGCAAACTGCGGTAGCAGATGCACTTCGCAACTATCTTGAAGAGCATCCCAAACAGGCTCGTACGATTGTTGACAAGGTGATATTGGCAGCGCAAGCTCGTCAAGCGGCCTATAATGCACGTGCGAAAGTGCAGCGCAAATCGCCTCTTTATGGCGGTGGACTCCCCGGTAAATTGGCGGATTGCTCGTCGAAAAATGCTGAAGATTGCGAATTGTTTATTGTCGAGGGAGACTCGGCAGGAGGTACTGCAAAGAGTGGTCGTGACCGTCGATTCCAAGCTATTTTGCCGTTGCGTGGTAAAATCCTCAACGTAGAGAAAGCAATGGACCATAAGGTGTTTGATAATGAGGAAATTACCAATATGTTCCGAGCATTGCGTGTTACAATTGGTACGGAAGAGGACCCCAAAGCTGCTAACCTTGCAAAACTTGCTTACCACAAGATTATAATCATGACCGATGCCGATGTCGATGGTTCGCACATCGCAACATTGTTGATGACATTCTTCTATCGCAAGATGAAACCGATTATCGAGCAAGGATATTTGTATTTGGCTACACCTCCGTTGTACAAATGTTCACGCGGAAATAAGGTTCTCGAATATTGCTGGGATGAACAGCAGTTGCGCAAATGTCTTGACCAATATGGCGACAAGGTGAGAGTGCAACGCTACAAAGGTCTTGGCGAGATGAGTGCCGAGGAGTTGCGTGAAACTACAATGGACCCGGCAAATCGTCTACTTAAGCAAGTTAATATCAGCGACGGGGCGGAAGCCGACCGTATTTTCTCAATGTTGATGGGAGAAGATGTGGCACAACGTCGTGATTTCATTGAGGAGAACGCAGTCTACGCTAATATCGATGCGTAATAGCGTGGCAAAATAGGGAAATAAAACAGGAGTAAATTAATCGACCGAGATTTTTGTTATTCAAAAAGACAACTTATAATCGGCATAATAATGGTACGTTCGTATTCTAAAAAAGGGACAGATCGTCTGCATGCGCAAGTTGACGAATACATAAAAATACAGGGGAAGGCCACGTTTAACTATAAGCAGGTGGCACATGCAATAGATGCCACTTCGCCATTAAGTCAACGTCAGGTAGCGATGTATCTGGCAGAACTCGCCTTTGATGGCGTGATAATAGAGACAGCCCCCGGTCGATATAAATCGCCAAGTCACAATAGTTATGCTACGGGAGTATTTGTTCGTCGTAGCAATGGTAAAAACTCGGTAATCCTCGACGAGGATGGAGAAGTGTTGTTTGTCGCCGAACGAAATTCGATGCATGCACTCAATGGCGACAAAGTGAACGTGAATATCGCGGCCCGACGTCGCGGCGCAGAGCCGGAAGCTGAGGTGGTAGAGATATTAGAACGTAAGCTGCAGACGTTTATCGGTACTTTAAAAGTCGACAAGCATTTTGCGTATTTGTTGACCGACTCTAAATATCTTGCTTCAGATATCTTTATACCGAAAGGGAA
>JAFXHY010000069.1 GCA_017536215.1 Muribaculaceae bacterium
AATAATTCCCGGTATCGGCCCTAATGTGCCTAATATTGACTCATTCTCTTCAGCTAATATCTTAGCATCGGGATATAGGTCAATATATCGTTTGCGATAATTGTGATTGAACACCGTTATTGTGCCATAAAAGCCGTCAATACTACCATGAACCCAAGGTTTGCCAAGTTGCGCGCACACTTCATCAATTATTAGGCGTGCGGCAAAATTATCGGTACAATCCACAACAATATCGTAATCGGAAATGATATCTAAAGCTGTATCAGGTGTTATCCCTTTATCATAGATATCAAATACTGCGGTTGATGACATTGCTTGAAGTCGATTATAGGCGCAAGTCACTTTTGATTTCCCCAAGTCCTGCTCAGTGTACAGAATTTGCCTCTGCAAATTGGTAATACTGACAATATCATTGTCACATAGTCCGATATGACCAATTCCCGACGACACGAGATATGAAGCAACAGGTGAGCCCAATCCACCTAATCCTATTATTAGAACCGAAGAGGCTTGAAGTTGTTGCTGACGTGTTTCTCCAAACTCTTTAAGAATTGTTTGTCGTTGATAGCGTTCCATAATCAATCAAAAATTCGATCCCAATCTTTCCACACGGGTTCACGCCCGAGCGCTTTAAGGTCAGCAATAACTTGTTCGGGAGATGAGTCATCACTGATATCAAACTGTTTCATTGTATCTATGCAAGATGAATACCCCCCGGGGTCCACTTTAGAGCCGGCACTCATTGTGGTCACTCCTAATGTTGCCATATTATTGCGGAAAACGTGATTTTCGCGTGTTGAATACGAAATATCGACATCCGGGTCAAAAATACGAAATGCAAAGGTCAGCTGTGCAAGTTCTCGGTCGCTCATGACTACATTGGGCTGAAATCCGGATTCCGATGGCCTCATTCGCGGAAAATTGACCGAATATTTTGTACGCCAATAATTTTTGCGCAGATATAAAAGATGACGCGCCATCATTGTGACATCAGTGCGCCAATCCTCCAACCCTATCAACACCCCCATTCCTATTTTATGCACTCCGGCCATTCCCATGCGATCAAAACCATTACAGCGCCATTCAAAATCTGATTTCATGCCTGCGGGATGGTATTTTTTATAGTTCGCTCTATTATATGTCTCTTGAAAACAGATGACTCCATTTAATCCTGAATGTGTCAGACGAATATAATCTTCAGTCGACAGTGGCATTACCTCGATTGTGAGATTCGCAAAATATGGACGGCACACCTGTAATGCCTTTTCTATATAATCCGTACCGGCTTTTACCGGATTTTCGCCTGTTACGATAAGAAGATTCTCAAATGGACCGAGTTTTTTAATTGCTTCACATTCGGCTTTTATCTGATCCATTGTGAGAATTACACGATTGAATTTATTGTGACAGTTAAAGCCGCAATACACGCATGAATTAATACAAGAATTTGTGATATACATCGGAATGAATATCTGCATTGTTTTGCCAAAACGTTGCTCGGTGAGTCGGCGACTTTTTTGTGCCATTTGCTCGAGATAAGGCTCTGCCGCCGGGGAAATGAGCGCCATGAAATCGCGGTCAGTCGGGCTATCTGTTGAAAGAGCTCGCTCCACATCGGCCGAAGTCATCGACATTATCGCAGAGGTCGTCTCTTCCCAATCATATTTCAACAATTCATCTGAAAACATATCAATAGAGGAATGAGGTTAAGGGACTTGACGCTTCTGCACAATCAGAAATAGCACCAAGCCCGGAAAGATATGCTGCGCGACCGGCATTCGTGGCATCAGCAAAAGCTTTTGCCATTGTCACCGGATTACCGGCAACTGCAATTGCCGTGTTGACAAGCACTGCATCGGCGCCAAGTTCCATTGCTTCCGCAGCATGCGATGGAGCTCCTAAGCCGGCATCCACCACTACCGGCACACGACTTTGGCTAATTATAATTTTTAATAGTTCTCTCGTGACCAAGCCCTTATTGCTACCTATGGGAGCTGCTAACGGCATTACTGTTGCCGCTCCTACTTCCTCCAATCGCTTACATAACACCGGATCAGCTTGTATATAAGGGAGTACAACAAATCCGAGTTTGGCAAGTTCTTCTGTTGCCTTTAGTGTTTCTACCGGATCGGGGAGAAGATATTTTGGGTCAGGGTGGATTTCAAGTTTGATAAAATTAGTCTCAAATGCCTCACGTGCGAGCTGTGCTGCGAGTATTGCTTCTTGGGCATCGCGCACTCCCGATGTGTTTGGGAGCAATTGTATGCCTTCATGCATAATATGGTGAAGCATTTCATCATCTTTATCATCCATGTCGATACGTTTCATCGCCACAGTGACCATTTCCGTTCCGGAGGCTATGATTGCCTGCTCCATAAGTTCATTACTGCGAAATTTGCCGGTTCCGACAAACAAGCGAGAGTTAAACTCTCGTCCGCCAATTATTAATTTTGACATTGCTTCAATTTGTTATTGATTGTAAAATTTTTGCTGTTTCTAATTCGGGATTTTCAGCATTGCGTATTGCGCCACTGACTGCGATTCCGCTAACTCCGGTACTGAGAATAGGAGTAATGTCGTCACGTTCAATCCCTCCTATTGCCACTATGGGAATATTAATATTATCCGTCCGACAATGGTCTACAATATCATTATATCCGGCAAGTCCAAGCACCGGGCTTAGCTTCTCTTTTGTTGTGGTAAAGCGATAAGGACCGAGTCCTATATAATCAGCTCCGACGCCTACTGCTTCAACAATATCTTCGTAGGAATTGGCTGTAGCTCCGATAATTTTTCTAATACCCAATATTCTACGTGCCTCAACTACCGGCATATCTTTTTTCCCAAGATGCACTCCGTCTGCTCCAATTGTTTCTACGAGTTCCACATGGTCATCTATAATAAATGTTGCACCATATTCATCACATAAACGACGTATCAGCCGACCCTCTTTTATCAACTCAGTAGCGTCAGCATCTTTGTGTCGAAGTTGAATCCACCGGCAGCCGCCCCTTAATGTTTTCTCTACTTGAGCTGCTATCGATTGAATGTCGGATGCATGGGTTATAAATTGGAATCGAAATTTTTCGCTACTAATTACTGCCCGCCACACATTTCCGAGCATCGCTACTCCTCCAAAGCCCAAATCTTTGATTTCTGAAAATTTTTCGGGGGTCACACCACCAAGCGAAAAGATTTTTTCATCTACAACTCCTCGTAGTTGTTCCAAATCGAAATTTCCCTTATAGCCCGGTTTTGATATACTTGGATATATGGGGCTAAGAAATGCGTAATCATAGTCGCACGAGTTAATTTCCTCAACTGAATGAAACGAACGACTGACGCTTCCGGTCCAACCATGTGGCGGCGTGGGATTATAACTATTAAGATGCACCCCACCAAGAGAATATTTCTTTGCAACATCAAAATGATAGTGCATCGTTAGTCGCGGATATAACTCTTTTGGCAGGTCGTTGAGTAATTCAGCTACTTGCCCCTCAGTAGCTCCGGGTTTTCGTATATGTATTCGCCAAAAGCCTCCGGTGTGCAACAACGAAGCTATTTCAGCGGCCTCACCCTCGAAAAATTCCGGTAAAGTAATTGCAATTTTCCGCATTGCACTACCCTCCTCTGACGGCTCTTATAATAATAACTTTCATACCGGACTCGAGTCGGAACGATGCCCACTCGGCACGAGGTACGACATAATTATTAACAGCTACTGCATGCCCTTTTTCGCTGATTTCCTGATGTTGTAGAAGTGAAATTATATTATCACATCCTTCCGGCAATTCTACCTCTTTCTTGTTTATTTCTACTCGCATAGTTATATAATAAAATATCCGACATCAATACGACGACGGACACAAGAGGGAACAATCCTGCCAATGAATGTAATAGATATAACAAGTTCCTTTCGGCGGTACTAACCGCATCAAGTTCATAGGGTATAATCTCAGTCCTTCAAAGAGGACACCCCTC
>JAFXHY010000070.1 GCA_017536215.1 Muribaculaceae bacterium
GAAGGCGAACTTTATGAAAAAGTCATCTATGTGTTGAGCGACAACGACTATATGTTCCCCTATACCCATAAATTAGGGGAGACCACTCCCGGTTATTTGACAATCTATTGTGGTGGAACAGAACACATCACAGAAGATGTACGCGTGGAGGTGGAACCATATCAGCAGGTGCTTGACGATTATAACTATATCAATTTTGACCTTGATGAGTCACGCTATGCACGTTTGCTCGATCCTTCTCATTATACTATTGAGGATTATAGCACAGTGTTGGAGGCTAACAGCCCGGACTACTACTCTTTAATCCCAATTAAAGTGAATCCCGATGGATTGTCGCCCGATTCTACATATATCATTCCTATGCGTATTAAATCGGTGAGCAATTATAGGGTAAATCCCGATAAAGACAGAGTGATGTATAAAGTAGTTCTTGCAAATGATTTTGCTACAATGGAACACACTACTTATTATCAGATGAATGGTGTTGAAACCCTCGGCTTCTCTTCGGGTGAAGTAGCAAGTGGTGTATCAGTAACTCGAGTAGTTGCGCCATTGGCCAAGAACAAAGTCAGAATGTTTGCCGGTACTCATCAATATGTGCCCAATAATGTTTCTCTTGAGGAAATCAATACTTATGCAATCACAGTAACATTCAACGAAGATCAAACTATAAGCATTGAGCCTTATGGAAATATCGAAGTTGAATTGATTGACGATCCTGAAAGCAATAATTGGGGATATAATGAAAAAGGATGGTTGGTGCTTAATATGAGCTACCGCTTTAAGGATACTGTTACATTCAACGGTGTTACTGAGACTTGTTGGGTGACAATGACAGAAACCAATACCATCAAACCCGAGCAATTGGCGAAATAAATTCCGATAATTAAAAGGGGCGTTTTCGCAACGCCCCTCTATAACTTTAAATAGCAAAACATTGCTGATGAATTTGACCGACAAGACCAAAAGTCTAAAATCATATTTAGCTGCTTTAGTGCTCTCGGTATCCATTGCCGGGAGCACGAGTGCGGCAAAAACGCCTGTTGACTACGTTAATCCCTATATGGGAAATATCAGTCACATGCTGATGCCAACATTCCCCACAGTCCATCTACCGAATGGAATGATGAGGGTGTACCCTGTAAGAGGCTCTTTTACAGAGAGTAGAGTCAACGGATTGCCGTTGCTTGTGGTCAATCATCGCGAATGTCTTGCTTTTAATTTCTCTGCTACACAGAGTCACGATAGCAACGACCGACTACCTCACTCCATTGTCACCGACTACGACAATGAGGTGATAACTCCTTATTACTACGCTACTGATATAGATGGTCAGAACATACGCGCCGAGTACACTCCGGAGCGTCATTCTGCAGTTTATCGTCTCACCCCCGACCCTGAAAAGGGGAACATGACAATGATACTCAATGCCCACAATGGCAAGATGAAAATCAATGGGCGACGTATGTGCGGATATCAGCACTCATGGGGTGGTATTAAGGTTTATATATGTGCTGAAGTAGATCGTGACCCGGTGGGAGCCGGAATACTATCGGATGGGAAAATGTCAAAACGAACTTCCGGACAAGGCGACGATGCATGTGCGGTAATGATTTTTGATTCATCAACTCCGGTGGTAATGCGCTATGCAGTGTCGTATATCGACGAGGAGCAGGCGTGTAAAAATTTTGAGAGTGAAGTCGCTAAGTTAAGTTTCGACCAAGTCAAAAAGCAAGCTCGCAAGGTTTGGAATGACGAGCTTGGGAAAATTATAGTTGAAGGTGGTAGTGAAGCTGACAAAGAGACATTCTATACATCCCTCTATCGCTGCTATGAACGGCCTGTCGACATAGCAGAGCAGGGAAGGTTTTTCTGCCCCTCTGATCGTAAGGTGCATGATGGAGAGCATCACTACACCGACGATTGGTTGTGGGATACATATCGCGCTACCCATCCGTTGCGCATACTTCTATCGCAAAGCACCGAAGTTGATATGCTCAACTCGCTTGTTGATTATGCGCGATATTCCACTCATCAGTGGTTGCCAACATTCCCGGCAGTGAGTGGTGACTCACATCGCATGAATTGTAACCATGGAATCGCAACATTTGCCGATGCTGCAGTAAAGGGATTGATTGGAGTAGATTATGTTTTAGGTTATCAATATGGTAAAGCAGCAGTTGAAAATAAGACTCTTGCACCGTGGCGTAACAGCAAAGCCGGATATCTCAATAAATTTTATCGCGAACATGGATATATCCCTGCGTTGTACCCCGGGGAGAGAGAATTCCTTGACGAGGTAGACGGTTGGGAGAAGAGACAAGCCGTAGCAGTGACATTAGGGACATCCTATGATGATTGGTGCTTGTCGATTTTGGCAGAAAAGCTGGGACTCACCGACGAAGCAGCGTATTATGCTTCATGTTCAAAAAATTATACAAAACTATTTAATCCGGCTACATCGTTCTTTCATCCTAAGGATAGTGCCGGCAAATTCATCGAACCATTCGACTATAAATTCTCAGGAGGGATAGGAGCCCGCGATTATTATGATGAGAATAATGGGTGGACATATAGATGGGACTGCCAACATGATATTCCCGGATTAATAACACTTATGGGGGGTGAAGATAAATTTATCGCCAACCTTGATGCCACCTTCAATGAATGGCTTGGCAAAAATAAATATGAATTTTATAGCGTACTCCCTGATCAAACCGGCAATGTAGGGCAGTTTACGATGGGTAATGAACCATCGATGCATATACCATATTTATACAACTATGCCGGAGAACCATGGCGCACACAGCGTCGTGTGCGACAACTAATACGCCAGTGGTTTCGCCCCGATGTAATGGGCGTGCCCGGCGATGAAGATGGCGGTGGGCTGTCATCGTTTGTGGTATTTTCAATGATGGGTTTTTATCCGGTCACTCCCGGCTCGGGTGAATACTCAGTGAGCTCACCATTTTTCACAAAAGTGAAGCTTCGCATGGAAAATGGAAAAGAAATAGTTATCGAAGCTCCCGGAAGTTCAGATAACTGCAAATATATCAAGCGTGCGACAATCAATGGCAAAGAACTTGTCGCTCCCGTGATTACGCACGACCAAATAAAAGAGGGGGCAGTAATAAAACTTGAAATGAGCAGCAGCCATACAAATTGGGGTTGCAAAAAATAAAATTCAGACCTAATAAAAAGAACAACCTATGATAAAAATTAAACGATTTACAGTCATCTTTTCAATTTTTACTGCTACGTTAGTTGCAAGTGCAACAGATGTACAGATAGTAACATCTTCTCCCGAAGCTCAATGGGTAGATAATGGGAAAGTAGAATTGTCCTCATTTGACAATTCGGTTAGCTATGATGTAATGGTGACAAAGTATACTGCGCAAACTATGCAAGGGTTTGGTGGTTGTTTCAATGAACTTGGAGGACAGGCTCTCAAAAAGCTTGGCAAACATGAACGCCAAAGAGTTCTTAATGCATTGTTTGGTGCAGAAGAAGGTCTTAATTTTACGGTATGTCGTACTCCTGTCGGTGCAAATGATTTTGCTACCGAGTGGTATAGCTATGACGAAACACCCGGTGATTTCGAACTCAAAAAGTTCTCAATCAAACATGATAAAAAATATTTGATACCATATATAAAGTGGGCACTTGAATTGAATCCCAATCTAAAAATTTGGGCGTCACCATGGAGCGCTCCGCAATGGCTTAAAACCAATGGCCATTATGCAAATCGTGCTGATGCCATTAACAAACTTGACCCATCTAAAGAGGTACCTACCGGTACCGACCAAATGATACTTGAGCCGGAGTACTTGACAACTTATAGTAAATATCTCTCTCGTTATGTGACAGAGTACAAAAAAGAGGGTATAGATATCTATATGCTTCAGTTCCAAAATGAGCCTTATACATTCAATATTTGGCCAAATTGCTCATGGACTCCCGGGGCAATAATCGATTTTATTGGTAATTATCTTGGACCGGAATTTGAAGCATCTCATCCGGGAGTTGAATTGTGGCTCGGAACACTCAACACCAATCGTTTTGATCATGTAGTGACAATGTTGTCGGACTCCAAAATGAAGCGTTACATAAAAGGAGTAGGTCTTCAGTGGGAAGGTAAGGATATCGTAGATAAGATATTTGAAAAATATCCGCATCTTCCTATCATACAAACAGAAAATGAATGTGGCAATGGCGACAATAATTGGGCGGCAGCAGAGTATACCTATAGTTTGATGAAGAAATATATAGGTGGCGGCGCCGGATTGTATATGTATTTCAACATGGTGTTGGGAGATGAATGCCGCAGTTCATGGGGCTGGAAGCAGAATGCAATGGTAGTAGTTGACACTAAAAAGAATAAAGCGACACTTACCCCCGAATATTACGCAATGAAACATGTTAGTCGCTATGTTCAACCCGGTGCTAAGAGATTGGTCACAATGGGTGATGACAATAACTTGATGGCATTTGAAAATAGTGATGGTTCACGCGTAGTGGTGGTATATAATCCAAGCGAAAAGGGAAGGAAAATGACTATATCACTCGGTTGTGATGAGGTTATGAATTTGGAGATGAAACCTAAGTCGTTTAACACATTAGTTATCACTAAGTAAAATAGCGCATTATGAAAATTTCAAATATAATGACGTTGGTGCTATTATGTGGCTTTGTTGCAAATGCACAAAAGGTGGAGATGTACACCACAACTGAAAGCAACCCGTGGCAGACTGTCAAAAATATAAAATGGAGTGATAAAGCTCCTTTGAATGACACTCCTATTATCAGTGTGACCGGCGAGACTGCTCAAACTATTGACGGAATCGGAGGAACATTTAATGAGATAGGATGGGACATGCTATGTTATTTAGAGCCGGAACAGCGTCAGGCAATATTGAATGACCTATTTGGCGAGGATGGAGCTCGATTCAACTATTGTCGTATGCCTATTGGAGCAAGTGACTATGGAATGAATTTCTATTCACTTAACGACGTAATCGATGACTTTGACATGGTCAATTTCTCAATAGCTCGCGACCGTCATATCCTTCTACGCTATATAAAAGAGGCAAAAAAGATAAATCCGGGGCTTAAGATTTGGGCATCGCCATGGAGCCCTCCGGGATGGATGAAAATAAATAATTCGTATGCAAGCGGATATGACAACGGGGCTGTCAATCATAACGGATTGCAGCGTGAGCGTCATATTGAGCTCCCGTGCACCGGGTTCAGAATGGAAGCCGGCTATTTGAAGGCTTATGCTTTGTATTTTTCAAAATTCTGCAAAGCTTATGAAGCAGAAGGTGTACATATCGAAAATATATGTATACAGAACGAACCTTGCTCAAATCATATATTCCCGAGCTGTCCGTGGCGTCCCGAAGATATGGCTTACTTCGTAGGTAATTTCCTCGGACCTCAGTTTGAGAAAGATGGTATTGATACTGAGATTATCTTCGGTACAATAAATCGTGATAACCCCGCATTTACACGAACAGCACTCAATGACCCCAAGGCGGCAAAATATTTTAAGGGAGCAGGATTTCAATGGGATGGTAAAGGTGCTATACCTTATATCAACAAGGAGTATCCTCACCTTAAGATGATGCACACAGAGGCAGAGTGTGGCAATGGTAGCAACGACTGGGGTGCGGCTGAGCATACATGGTGGCAAATCAGCCATTATTTACGCAATGGCGCTCGCAATTTCACATATTGGAATATGGTGCTTGATGACACGGGGGTAAGCCCTTGGGGATGGAAGCAAAATTCGCTGATATCTGTAAATCCCAAGACACTTGAAATCAAGTATCATCCCGAGTTTTATTTGATGAAGCATTTGGCTCGATATATTGTCCCCGGCGCATCAAGATTGGTACTTGCTGATGCCGATGATGATATCCTTGCATTTGTAAACCCCGACGGCAAAGAGACAATTATAGCTATCAATCGTCGTGACACTCCGAAAGAAATTGTCATGAAAAAAGCTGATAGATATTTAACCATTACATTGCAACCTAAATCATTTAACACATTATATTACTAACCCATAGATGAAGATACATAAGCTTATAGTAGCCGGACTATTGTGTTTGGCAGGAAGTGCCTTATCCTCGGCACAAGAACGAGAGTTGTACAAGGACCCTTCAGCTCCGATACATGATCGTGTAGTAGATTTGCTATCACGACTGACCGTTGAGGAAAAAGTATCACTTATGATACACAATTCTCCCGGTATTCCGCGACTTGGTATTGATAAATTTTATCATGGAAATGAGGCCCTTCACGGAGTTGTGCGCCCCGGCAAATTTACAGTATTCCCACAGGCTATCGGTATGGCTGCGACTTGGAATCCGGCGCTTATCGGACAAATGTCGACCGCAATATCCGATGAGGCTCGCGGCAAATGGAATGCCCTCGGACTTGGGAAATTGCAACATGACGGTTCAAGCGACTTGTTGACATTCTGGTCGCCGACGGTAAATATGGCACGCGACCCGCGTTGGGGACGTACACCTGAAACTTATGGTGAAGACCCATATCTAACAGGTCGTATAGGTACGGAGTTTGTTAAAGGCCTTCAGGGTGACCACCCAAGATATCTTAAAACAGTGTCAACTCCAAAGCATTTTGCCGCTAATAATGAAGAGCATAACCGAGCGTCGTGCAATGCAGTTATTTCAGAACGTGATTTGCGTGAATACTATCTTCCTTCATTCGAGCGTTGTATAAAGGAGGGTAAAGCACAATCAATCATGACAGCATATAATGCCGTTAATGGAGTGCCATGTACCGTAAACCATTACTTGATTCAGAAAGTGCTTCGTCAAGACTGGGGATTTCAAGGCTATGTAGTGACCGACTGTAGTGCACCGGCATGGATGGTAACTCAACATAAATTTGTGCGCGATTATGAAACTGC
>JAFXHY010000071.1 GCA_017536215.1 Muribaculaceae bacterium
CAGTCAATAATGCAAAACATCTCGTAGAATTCCGAGCCGTAATAGTCGTCATTCGCCATTGGCAAAACCGAACTGTGCCCATTCGGCGAGAACCTAAGCGAGCCCTCGACCTCCACATCGTTATCAAATTCGGGATCGTAGGTCGCAGTTGCCATTTTGCGATAGAGCGCCTCGGTGCGAGCATACATTTTCTGCGTGAGGTCGTATAAACGACTGTTCACCTGCTCCATACGCACCACCTCCTCGGGTGTGGCAACAAACATCTTGTCGAGCAGATGTTTGCGCTTCCAAATCAGTCGTTCAACCTGCTCGCATTTACGCTGCGAACGAGTCCACTCCATATTAAACTCCACATTTTTGCCCGTGATGGCAAGAATCTTCTCCTCGATTTTCTGCACCTGCTTCCGCAAGCTATAATTTTTATCTTTTGCCATATATTATTTAATTTTATTTGTACTTGCTTTAATGCGTAGAATTTCTTGCTTAATGATTTGCGCGACATCTGAATGTTTGGAAAGATAATTGATTAATTCCGTGTCGATAAATTTACATACATATTTGCCGATGATTTTCCTATCTCCTGCAAGTTGTGTTCTGCATGAGTCATAAAAGCAAGGTTCCTCTACCCAAATAGATATGGCCGCACAAAGTGAAGAACAGCAATCTGCTATCAAAAATTTCTCATTGTAAAATTTACTAAATGTTTTGGCAATGGCACTGCATAATGCTTGTTGATGAATACCTCCTCGCGGGGTGTATTTACTATTGACACAAGAATATACGATACGGTTTTTCACACCTCGGCAGTGAGAGATAACTACCTCAATATTTTCACCTCTAAGATGAATGGGAGGATACAACGACTGTTCAATAAAGTTATCGTTGATTAGATCCAATAAACCATTTTCCGATTTATATTGCTTGTCATTTAGCTTTATTTCAAGTCCGCTATTGATACAAACCAATTGTCGCAGATACAAATTAAGGATTGTATTGTGGTATTCGTATTTGCCAAATATCTCTTCGTCAGCACGAAACTGAATAAATGTACCATTTATCTCTTCAACGCCACTCTCCCACAAATCACTTGTTAGAAATCCTCTGTTAAAACACACTGTTCGAGCCTTTCCATCACGCACCGACCGAGCCACAAATTCACTTGAAAGAAAATTCACAGTCTTTAATCCATAAGCCATTGTTGTCGGGATATGAGATTGTGAGCCGATGCCACCTGTTTCTATTTTACTTACAGCATCTACTAAATGTTGTAGAGGGATACCACGCCCATAATCGCGTATAGACGCTACATTATCTTTAATGACAATCTCAATACTATTCCCGTAACCCTGACGAAATTCGTGAATAGAATTGGCTACAATCTCTTTGATGAAATTATAAATTCCATCATTCGGATCGGTTCCATCTCCCAATCTGCCGATATACATCATTGGTTGCAAGCGTATATGCTCGTGCGGAGAAAGAGTTTTTATTGACTTTTTTATTGACTCTTGATTCTGTGGGTCTGTTTGTCTTTCCATAATTATTTATTGTGGTAGTAATTTTTTCGGCAAAACTACACCCCAATAATGCCAAAGGCTGTCAGTGTTACCTCGTTGACACAAAAAAAGAGAAAAAGTTACAGCTTTTTCTCTTCACTCGCAAACAAGCTGTTATCGTAATTATGCTTGCACCTGAATTCTGGTAAAGTTATTTTTATCACAAGGCTATATCAGACAATCACAACGCCTCGACCGTGCGTGTGCGGAATGACTCGCGAGCTTTGCGGATATAGAGTTTTACAATATCTTTGGGTAGGTTTGATGAGCGGACAAATGTCCTCGTTGCATCGGGAAATTTCGCCAATGCAGTCGCCAACAGCCACGCAATGCCCATCCGCACATAGTATGGCTCCGCGCCCTGCACAGTACCTTGTTGCGCCACTTTTGGCTTGCCTTTGACGCTCTTATACTTCGACTTTATGCGCCCGAAATCGAGCCTGTTGATGCGCTCAAAAACCTTGTCGAACCACTCATCGTTGAGAAAATAGCACATCGCGACAACCACTGCGAAGCGCACCTCAAACTCACGTTCGGAGTCAAACCAAC
>JAFXHY010000010.1 GCA_017536215.1 Muribaculaceae bacterium
GATAACAGATATAGTACGTTCAATTTCAGTGATACCCGACGACATTGTTCGTTCGCTCTACGTAAAGGAGTGTAGCCGCTCACTCGACATAGATGAAAAGGTGTTATTACTGCAAATAAAGAAGTTTATTACCGAACGAGCCGAGCAAGAAGCTCAACAACGCATGAGAGATAAAGCTCGTGCGTCGCTCAACGAAGATACTTTGGGCGGAGAAGGCACCGCTACTTCGCAAATTGATGTTGAGAACGGGACATCAAGCGAAACGACAGGTGGTAACGCACAATCAACACCTGAACGAATAATCAATATCTCGCAATATGATAATAGTCGCATCGCATTATTAGCCCCATTTGAATATGAAATCGCGAGATACATAGTGCGTTATGGAATGGTTGAATTGCCGACAGTGGATGACAATGACCAACCGATAAATATTCGTGTGATTGACTATATAATGCAGGAGTTTGCATTTGACAATATTGAGTTTTCTAATCCCGGCTACAACAAGTTAGTTGCAGAATGTCGCAACCTAATTGCCTCCGATTGGGAAGCAGACCGCGCAGTTGCCGAGGAACAATCGTTGCAACTTCGTCAGCAACAATGGGATAATGGGACAAGCGAAATACGCAACACAGCCAATAATCTTGATCAAATCAAGCATAAAGAAAAGATGCTTCTTGAAGCAATTGATGCAGAACATTATAATCGACTAGATAATCACACTGAGATATTTTTTATACGTCGACTGACCTCATCGCCCGATGACGATTTGCGCAAAATGGTCACAGAGATGGCATCGTCGAAACATAAGTTGAGTAAGGTCCATTCAAAATACTCACATGTGGAGTCGGAGAAAGAGCGTCTCAACGAGTTACTACCACGTGCAATCTACGCACTAAAAAATGCAATGTTGCAATATGAAATACGATGTAAACGCGAGCAATTGCGACAGTTGTCGAAGCGACAAGGTGACATTAACGAGGTGACACAATTACTGACAGAAATAGCATCATTAGATGATTTACGACGTGCTTTTGCTCAAAAACTTGGCGACAGAGTCGTGTTGCCCAAAAGCTAAGATTCAAGATATACTAAAAATGAGAATTAAACGTTAGTAAATAAAGGTAGAGTACACTTAATACTTATAACACTACCGAAGCATAAAATGAATTTACGTAACATCATATCAGGCATAATCATAACTCTCGCGGGCACTATGATGTCGGCACAGGAGGGTTCAACTGCCTATAATTTTCTCAATACAACATCGTCGGCACGCATATATGGACTTGGAGGTGTTAATATCACCACCATAGATGGTTATCTTGGTTCGACCGACCAAAATCCGGGTCTACTCGGAGGCGAAATGGACAATCAGCTTTTGGTCAACTACATGCGATATCTC
Organism: Muribaculaceae bacterium; assembly: GCA_017536215.1. GTDB lineage: Bacteria > Bacteroidota > Bacteroidia > Bacteroidales > Muribaculaceae > JAGBWK01. The sequence goes on from JAFXHY010000010.1 coordinate 1,406, forward strand.
GGTGATTCTAACTTCGCGGGAATAAGATATGCACGTGCTGCCGGGGAATATGGAGCGTGGGCAATCGGTATTCAGTATTATGGCTATGGTTCAATAACCGGTGCAGATGAAAATGGCATTTTGACCGGAGAATTTTCTCCTAAAGATATAGCTTTTAGCGGAACATATTCTCACGACATCACCAGCCGCTTGCGAGGTGGAGCCACATTGAAAATGATTTATAGCGGCTACGAGGAATATTCGGCATTTGCAATTGCCACCGATTTGGGTCTCAATTATTATGACGATGAGCGAGATTTATCATTGTCGGTAGTTGTAGCCAACCTTGGCGGCCAGGTTAAACGTTTTAATGAAAGATATGACCGCTTGCCGGTTGATTTGCGTATCGGTTGGTCACAGCGTTTCGGGGCATCACCATTGCGATTTTCAATAACAGCGTGGAATCTGACAAAATGGCATCTCCCCTACTATGACCCGGGGGATGGGACAACACAAGCCGAACCTGAAGTAAAGGACTCGTTTGGGTCAAATCTATTCCGTCACCTTATTTTCGGAGCGGACTTTACCCCTTCAGATAAATTTTATATCAGCCTCGGCTATAACTACAAAGTACGCACGGATATGAGTACATATTCACGTAGTCTATTGTCGGGATTTACACTCGGAGCCGGACTTAATGTGAACAAATTCGGATTGAGTTTTGCGTTTGCACAACCCCACACCGGAGCAACAACATTTATGCTTAATTTACGACTTGATATCAACGATTTCATCAATTAATATGAACTGTACTGACAATAAAATAATCATAGCTATCGATGGATTTTCATCATCGGGAAAGAGTACAATGGCTAAAGAGCTTGCCAAGCGTATAGGTTATCGTTATATAGATTCAGGTGCGATGTATCGCGCTGTCACGCTTTACGCATTGGAACATGACATGATACTTGCCGATGGCAGCGTTGACGTGGAATCTCTTGTTGCAGCATTGGGAGATATCAATATTGATTTTCTTCCGTGTGCTGACGGACAACACACGTTGCTCAACGGTCGCGATGTTGAGAAAGAAATACGCACGTTGCGAGTATCGTCGAGCGTGTCGCCGGTAGCAGTGATACCGGCTGTGCGTCATGCCCTTGTAGCAAAGCAACAGGCGTTTGGCGATGGTCGAGGCATCGTGATGGACGGTCGCGATATCGGTACAACCGTATTCCCGGATGCGGAACTAAAGATTTATGTCAATGCCCCGGCTGAGACACGCGCACATCGTCGTTGGCTCGAATTGCAAGAAAAGGGGGACACAACAACCACCTATGAGCAGGTGCTTGAAAATGTGGTGTCGCGCGACCATATCGACATGACACGCGAAGAGAGTCCGCTACGACGTGCCGATGATGCTATCGACTTGGATAATACTGAAATGACTATCGATGAGCAAAACGAATGGTTGCTCAATCAATTTAACCGAGCTTTAACCGGAAAGAAATAATATCGGGAGCAAGCAGCAAAATGGCAGAGACAATCACAATCGAAATTGATAATGGTTCGGGGTTTTGCGTCGGTGTTGTAACGGCAATAGAAAAAGCTGAAGCGGCATTGGCGAAAGATTCCGAATTGTATTGTCTTGGCGATATCGTGCACAATAGCGATGAGGTTAAAAGACTGTCGGACAAGGGGATGAGGACCATCACTCACGATGATTTGAATTGCTTGCACAATGTCAGAGTGTTGCTACGTGCGCATGGAGAGCCTCCGTCGACCTACGCTGTTGCGCGTCGGAACGGCATCAGTATCATCGATGCTACATGTCCGGTGGTTCTAAAATTGCAACAACGCATCAAAGAGAGCTATAAAGAAGGGGCAGCCTGCAACCGGCAGATTGTTATATATGGCAAACCGGGGCATGCAGAAGTAAATGGATTGGTTGGACAGACCGACGGCAATGCAATAGTGGTGCAAGGAGTTGATGACCTTGACAAAATAGACTATAATAGGGATGTTGACCTGTACTCGCAAACAACGATGTCGCTATCGGGATTTAAATCGGTCATCGCAGAGATCGAGCAGCGAATGCAACCGGGGGCATCGTTTCGCAGTTTCGACACTATATGTCGACAGGTAGC
>JAFXHY010000072.1 GCA_017536215.1 Muribaculaceae bacterium
CCACGCTTCATCGGCAGCCTGAATAAATCCGGTAGTTGTGTCGGGCACGCGACGCAATTCGTAGTTGGCGTCAGGACCAAGATTTTTGTACAACAACATGAATTTGAGGGAGCGAGGATTAATCCAGTCGGCACCCGATGCCATGATTAGCAAGTCGAGGTTGTTGTCGTTGTTATAGTCGAAAAAAATAGCGTTGGTGAATGCTGTGCGTTGAATGCGGTTGTCGTATTCATAGGTGAGTCCGCCATTATTATCGGGACGAGCTAAAATCGACATTTCATTCCACCCCTCGGCATATATAGAAAGAGTTACGGTCAAACAACCGAATAAAACTGAGGCTTTTTTCATAGATGAAATTGAATTATTGATGAGAGATATGGTCGGTAGTGTAGATGAAATCATCAAAAACGGCTACATTGCTTTCTGTGGGTTCATCTTTAGTGTAGGTGTAAATACCGACGTGGACACCTTTCCAGTCGCCGTCGCCAATTTCGATGGTTTCGGAAGTCTTTTTGAAATCAACACCGTTTGAACTGTACCAAGGTTGGATGGTGGAGGTGTGAGCATCATATGTTAGACGAAGCCAAGCCACGTCGGAAGCTCCTGCTACTACTTTGTGAGTTCCATTGGTTTCAGTAGCAATAATTTTAGAGCCGTAGACGTTGCGGATGCAAATTCCGAAAGTCTTGTTTCCTAAAGCAACCAATCCGGCATAGCTGTTTTGTGCCAAATTGCTGGCATCAACCTTCACTGTTATTTCGCCGGTGTAGCCCATAAGTTTTTGAACCAACATGTTGGGGGCATTGCGCATTTGCGAAGCTTTAGCAGGGCAAATAGTGAGTTTGCCATCTTTGTCGGAGATTCGCGACATGTCGGGGTTGTGGTTGAATTGCCAATGATTGCCGAGTCCGTTGTCGAAATTGTCGGAAGTGGCAATAGTGTGAGGTGCTACAGATTTTTTTACGTCGGGTTTAGTAACGATTTTCATAGGTTCGCCAACACCGTTTCCGTCGTAGTCCTCGCCGATGAATGGGAAGCCGTCAATCCAAGTGACAGGTTGCAAGTGAGTGACGCGTCCAAGAGCACCATTGCTTTGGAAGTGGTAGAACCACCATTGTCCGTCGGGAGTGTCGACAAGAGCACCTTGGTGTGGACCATTGACTCTTGTGGTGCCTTGTTCGAGTACACGGCGAGTTTCATAAGGCCCGTAGATGCTTTTTGCTCGTCCCACGAGTTGCCACCCGGTGCTGACGCCACCTTCGGGGATGCTTAGATAGAAATATCCATCCTTGAGAAAGAGTTTAGTCCCTTCAGCTGTGGGACCATTGTAAACCTCAACACCATTGTCGAGTAGCGTTTTACCGTCAGCACTCATTCGGTGGATAATAATCGGGCCACCACCGAGTTGGCTTCGACCAAGCCATGCGTTACCCTCTTCATCCCAGATAGGGCAGGGGTCTTCCCATCCGCCAACAGCTTTAACTTGATGAATGGGGTCCCAGGGACCAGCAGGGTCGGCGGCTGATGTCATGAACAGACCATCGTTGGGTGTGCAGAAATAAATATAAAAACGACCGTTGTGGTAGCGTAAAGCGGGGGCCCAAGAGCCGTCTCCATAGCGGTTGACGTTGTCATAACCTTCTAATGAAGTGTAAACTTGAGTGAGTAGCGTCCAATTGACCATATCGTCGGATACGAGAACAGGTATACCCATGTAGTGGAATTCCGAGCATATGAGATAGTATTTATCTCCAACGCGAATGACATCGGGGTCGGAATAGTCGGCAGCAATTAGTGGGTTGGCGAAAGTGCCGTCACCTTGGTCGCCCCAGCGAGAATCGGTTGGGGTAAAATTGTCTTTACCCGAGCCAATATCTTGACCACCGGAAAAAAGCCCCATGTGGGTATCGTTGGTGTATGCACCGAGAACAGGACGAGCACGATGAGTCCCCGGGAAAAATTCTTGTTCTGATTCGGCTCCATCACCTACTTTTTCAAAAGTAGCAGGTGTCACAGCAAAAGCAGATGTGGCGAAAACCAATGATATTAGAGGAAATAAAAAATTGTGTTTCATTTAGGTATGATTTTTGGATTAATACTCAAGTAATAGGATATGCAAAAATATATTATACAAGAGATAAAACAATCTCAAATTGACCAATAATTTTAAAAATTAAGTGAATTTGAAGCAAATGTGTCAAAAAATATGAGTGAACAAGATCGGAAGA
>JAFXHY010000073.1 GCA_017536215.1 Muribaculaceae bacterium
CAAGGAGATGTCGGGTCGGGGAAAACACTTGTTGCACTAATGTGTATGCTTATCGCCCTTGATAATGGCACTCAAGCATGTCTGATGGCACCAACCGAAATCCTTGCCACACAACACTTCGAGACAATTTCAAAACTTGTAGCTCCAATAGGGGTAAATGTCCGACTGCTGACCGGTTCGACACGCAAAAAAGAGCGAGAGATAATCGACAGCCAACTCCGCGACGGTTCTCTACACATTTTAATCGGCACGCATGCCGTCATCGAGGACCGCATACAATTCAAACGGTTGGGATTTGTTGTCATAGATGAGCAACACCGATTCGGAGTCGTACAGCGTGCCCGACTTTGGAGCAAAAGCGACGTGCTACCCCACGTTTTGGTAATGACTGCGACCCCTATACCACGCACATTGGCCATGACGATTTACGGCGATCTCGATGTTTCGGTCATTGATGAATTACCCCCGGGACGCAAACCGATAATCACCCTATTACGCTACGAGGACCGCCGTTACGACGTCTATAAATCAATTGGGCAACAACTACGTGCCGGTCGACAGGCTTATATTGTCTACCCCCTCATCAAAGAGAATGAAAAATTGGATTTAAAGAGCCTTGAAGAGGGTTATGAATTAATTCGCGAAACATTTCCTTCGCGCAAAGTGGCATTTGTACACGGGCAAATGAAACCTGCGGAAAAAGATCGACAGATGAACCTTTTCGCATCGCATCAAGCTGATATACTTGTAGCAACGACAGTGATAGAAGTCGGTGTTAACGTTCCAAATGCCACGACAATGTTAATTGAAAATGCCGAGCGATTCGGACTCTCTCAGCTCCACCAATTGCGCGGACGCGTTGGGCGCGGAGAAGGCCAAAGCTATTGTATCTTGATGTCAAAGCACAAAATCAGTGGAGATACACGAAAACGATTAGAGTTAATGACAACAACAACCGACGGATTTGTCATAGCAGAAGCCGATTTAAAGATGCGAGGTCCGGGCGATTTAGAAGGAACAATGCAAAGCGGAATGATGTTAAATCTCAACATTGCGTCACTTGCCACCGATGGGCAAATCGTACAAATGGCACGAGATGCCGCAGACTCACTCCTCGATAACGACCCGGAAATTTCCCTACCTCAACATTCACGACTTAATCGACTCATAAACATTATTTTTGACCGCAAAATCGATTTCAGCCTCATCAGCTAAGAATTATCAACCAATATTGCTAATAAAAATTCACGATAGAAACAGCAATGATTGGCAGCAAAAACATGTTATAAAACATACTTTTGCTATTTCGTTCACACACAACGACTTACACGACATTTTTAAAGTGATTGAAATTTGTTTACATTTTTTAAATGCCTGATATTTCGATAATTCGAAAGTAATGAGTAATTTTGTTGTATTCGTTACCGAGAGTATCATAAAAACGGCAATTTAGTAAAAACACCCGTAACGGCTATAACCTGAATATCAATGGAAAAATCACTCATCATCATTAAGCCATCAGGAGTACAACGAGGCCTCATTGGTCAAGTCATAGACCGATTCCAACGTAAAGGCTTGCAGATAAATGGTCTAAAGATGATGCAACTTGATGAGCAAATATTGCGCGAGCATTATGCTCATCTCATTGAACGTTCATTCTTCCCATTGGTGCTCAAATCCATGATGGCAACCCCTGTAATCGTAATGGTAGTATCGGGCAAAGATGCCATAGCTGTAATACGCCAAATGGTGGGTTCTACAAATGGTCGCCAAGCAGCCCCCGGCACAATAAGAGGAGATTTCAGCATGAGCGGACAAGAAAATATAGTTCATGCATCGGACTCGGCAGAAAACGCAATTATCGAAATCGAGCGTTTCTTCAGCCCGGAAGAAATCTTTGAATACACTCCGGCGTTGCTACAATATCAGTATTCTGATGACGAAATTGGAATTGATTAAAAAAAACGTCCCTCAAGATAATGCAACTTACAACAATTGTCAAAACATTAGCCTCGCTTGCAGCCATATTCGGGATTGCAACTTCAGCAGAAGGTCAGGAATATAGACTACCTCAAGAGCATGCCGACAAGCATCGCGACCTTATTGCAGGCCAGGTAAACATCAACGACCAAATAAAGGTAGAAAGCACCCAGCAATTCCTCGACAATTTGTTTGAACAAGAGGAAGAGCCGGAAATGGACATCTACACCGAGGGATGGGATTCAAATTTGGTCAACCCATACAC
>JAFXHY010000074.1 GCA_017536215.1 Muribaculaceae bacterium
AGATTTTCATCCGGTAGTACAATAGCCGTTTTTTCAAGCACTGAGTTTACATCGCTATTTGCAATAGCCTTAAATCTCTCAGGATATAATTCTTTAAGAATTGGAGCAATGGCTTTTGCCTGTCCAAATGTTGAGGGAACGGCGAGGACTGTAATGTCGGGATAAGCATCGACTGCATCAAGTGCGACACGATATTGTGAGGGGAAATTCTTTACGCATTTAGCTATAAATTTAGATGCCCGATTTCCATTTATTTTCATTGCAGGAGAGGCGTAATCCCAATAGAAGTCGGCTATCTCCATTTTTTGCATTGATTGGAATATCGATTGCTCAGATTTTGATAGTACGCTGAATCCAGTAAAGATGTATCGATTATAACAGAAGTCATCGGCACTCATCATTTTTAGATTTTCAGCGACTTTACGATAAATCATTCCACTATATCCACACCCCATCGCTTCTAATCGATTGCGGAAATCGGTATAGATTTCGTTCATCACTTGCCACAACTTCACAAATCCGGCAATATTTTTCCCTTTCCCTTGTTTTTGGGAATCTTCATGAACGATATGATTCCAAAAGTCTTTTATCGGCTCCGGAATGAAATCTTCGTTCCAATATTTGCGAATGACATTAATTTGCTCCTCAGTCAGATAGTTTGCGCTTATTTCTTTAAGCCCTTCTATGTTGCGAAATAGTTGGTCGGAATCGACAAGATATCGGTCTACGTCACCAAAATCATTGATAAGAATATCTCCCCAAAATTGAAAGCGGTTAAAATCAACAAGCCCCTTTCCGGTAGCAATGTCATTTTCTGAAAGATGTTTCTTTACGATTTCTGAATAGACATCATAGAGAATAAACAGCATTTCAATTCTCGAAATCTCAACTTTGTCGGTCAAATCAGAAATAAAATCGGAGATAGTGACGATAGCTGGGGCTAATGCCGCTGTTCGGTTATTCGCTATTAGTGATTCCTTGAAATATTTCGAAAGGAAAACAGCACTTCGTTTATTTGGAACAACGAAACAAAAATTGGCAAGTGAATGTATTTCGTTGTCAGTATAAACTTGAGCTACTTGTCTGAGAAAAGGGACTCGTAGAGGTGTGTCCGTACAAGCGTAATCTGTTCCCATGGTATTTAGATAGAGATTATTTCAAGTATAAAATTATGCTTACTGCAATATCGAAAAGTACGATTTTAGCATTTGCATTTCCGGCAATATCGCGCCGAGCTTCGATAAAGAGACGTCGTAATTGCTCAACGTTGCGTTCATTAATAAAACGAGCGAAATTGGTGCTAAATTTACTTTCTTCGTAGTCGAGTGCAACCAGCTGAGGATTGCGTAGATTGTATATATAGTTTTCTCCGGTCAGACGTTCACAATATTCCATGAATCGGCAGCATTTTTCGCGCCCAAACTCGGCTACATTATTACTCCATTTGCGCAGTTCCCCTACTTTTTTCTGATAAGCAAATCGCATAAGTGAAATAAACATTTCGAGAAATTGTTTTGACTCATCGGATGTGGATAGACGATGTGTGGCTTCAAGTATACTTCCTTCTGCAAGTCGAGCGATACCTTGAGCTTGGTCGGTTGCAACTCCGAAATGTCGTTCGAGATATTGAGCAATAACATTATCATCGAGTCGTTTCACTTGAATGCGTTGTAGGCGAGAATATATTGTTGGCAGAATCTTTGTCGGCTCATTGCTTACAAGAATGAACAGTGTGTCGTCGTGTGGTTCCTCTAATAATTTAAGTAATTTGTTGGCACTCGGTTCATTCATTCTTTCCGGGAGCCACATCAACACTATTTTGAAACGTGCCGCATGTGATGTAAAGTTGAGCTTATGGATTAGAGCACTACTTTCTTCAACATAAATTAGTGGCTGGGCGTTAGGGTTCCCAAGTAAATCCACCCACGTATTCATATCCATATAAGGAGAATCGGAAAGAAGTTGTCGCCATTGATCAATCCAATCATCTGATACTGGTGCTCCGGATTTGTTTTTTACCTTTATTACTGGAAAAGAGAAGTGGGTGTCAATATGATTGAATGATTGGTGTTGTAGGCATGAAGGGCATATCCCGCAACTATCTCCATTGCTCCGATTGGGGCAATGAATGTACTGAGCTAAAGCACGAGCAAGCATCATTTTGCCTATGCCACTTTTCCCCTCAAATAATAACGCATGGGGTATTTTTTCATTGTCGACCATATCGACAAGTTGTCGCTTGACGGAGTTGTGTGCAGGTATCTCACTAAATTTCATTCCTGTAAATCAGTTGGATTATAACGTGTTTTTAACGATTTCGCGTACCATATCAACTGCATTGAGTGAGTAGTAGTGTATTGATGGTGCTCCTCCTTCATATAACTCATTTACTTGCTTGATTCCCCACTCAATGCCCACCTTTTTACGCTCTTCGTCTGTAGCGCAATCAAGCATTTTATTAGCTAATTCGCTGGGTATGTCAACTTTAAATATTTTAGGAAGAATAGATAGTTGGTTTACGCTGTAAATAGGCTTTATGCCCGGAATAATGGGTAC
>JAFXHY010000075.1 GCA_017536215.1 Muribaculaceae bacterium
CGATGCCCCTATTTGGACTTCTGCAAAATGTGGCCTATAATTGCAAAGTTAATATTTTTTAAGTTACAACCAAATGTTTGTGTAGAATATTAATATCGTACAAGCCAAATCAAAAAAATAATTATATTTGCAGCGCAAACAGTCGTGAGTAGTACATTTTGGGGCGGCTCATACTTGCGCCCAAGGCTCCCGATGGCGAGGGAAACGAATGGGATAGGGTAACGGCGCAAGAGTTCCCTATTTTGCTAATCGTTGTGTTTATGAATGTGAATATTTTCATTAGCAGATACAACGATTATTCTTTTAAATCTGGGTTTATGGCTTATTATGTTTTACATATACCTATAATAACCACACAAGGTCTCCGGGTGGAGACCTTGTGTTATGATGATTGAATGTAAATGTAATCTTCTATCGGAAATCGTGGGATTGCTTCTGCAACAATGCTACCGACAATTGGCATATTAAGTCCTTTTTGCCGAGCGTCCTACTTTCGCAATTCATTAGAGAATGAGTAGGGGCGAGAGTCGGGCGATGTGCCACGCTCCACGTTGGGCGTAGCCTCGAGTTTAAAGTCGATAACAGCGCCGTTGAGAAGCTGGTCGTAGCCAACATAGTTTTTATCATTGACTTGTCCATTGATATGCATTGATTGAATATAGCGATTTTTATCGCTGTTTTCAGGGGCATTGATTGTTATCGTATTACCATTTTCAAGGTTAATTTTCATTTTCTTGAAATAAGGTGTACCCAATGCATACTCTCCTCCCGCGGGGTTAACAGGATAAAATCCCATTGATGAGAATATGTACCATGCCGAAGTCTGCCCGTTGTCCTCGTCGCCACAATAGCCGTCGGGATTTGCAGAATACAAGCGGTTCATCACCTCACGAATCCAATATTGCGCTTTCCATGGCTGTCCGGAGTAGTCGTAGAGATAAATCATGTGTTGGATGGGCTGATTGCCGTGGGCATAGTTGCCCATATTCATGATTTGCATTTCGCGGATTTCGTGTATCACAATACCATAGTAGCTTGCGTCGAACACCGGCGGAAGCACAAACACCGAGTCCATCATTTCATTGAACTTGGCATCACCACCCATAAGATTGATAAGCCCTTGAGGATCGTGGAACACCGACCATGTGTAGTGCCATGAGTTCCCTTCGGTAAATGCGTCACCCCATTTCAAAGGATTGAACGGAGCTTGGAATGAGCCATCTTCATTGCGTCCACGCATCAAATTATGCTCCTTGTCAAACACGTTGGCATAATTCATTGCACGTTTGCCATACACCTCATATTCCTTTTTCGGACGATTAAGGGCTTTACCGAATTGATATATACACCAATCGTTGTAGGCATATTCAAGAGTGCGCGCTGCGCTTTCATTGATTCCCACATTATAGGATACGTATCCCAATTTATTGTAGTATTCATGTCCTAAACGACCGGTAGATTTGATAGTGGGGTGAACATTGTTCGCTCCATGAGTCACAGCCTCCCAAAGCGTTTGGGCATCTTCAGCCGTTGTAAGGCCTTTGAAATAAGCGTCGGCAACTACCGATGCCGAATTATTACCTATCATGCAGTCGCGATGTCCCGGGCTTGACCATTCGGGAAGGAATCCACTTTCTCTATACACGTTGGCCCAACCGGCTTGCATCTTTTCACCCATCGAAGGATAGACGAGGTTGACAAGCGGGAACAATGAGCGGAATGTGTCCCAAAATCCAGTGCCGGTGAAGAGGTATCCGTCGTGGATTTTGCCATCGTAGGGGCTGTAATGCTTTATATTGTTATCGGCATCAAATTCATAAAGCATGTGGGGGAACAACAACGCACGATAAAGGCATGAATAGAATGTGCGGATATTGTCGATATTGTCATCTTCGATTTCAAAACGTCCAAGAAGCTCGTTCCAGCGGTCGTAGCCCTCAGCTGCAACAGCATCTATATCTTTCCCGTTCAATTCATTAAGATTAAGGAGAGCTTGTTCGGGAGAAATAAATGAAGAGGCTACTCGAGCGCAAATCTGCTCACCGCGTTTGGTTGTTTTAAAACCTACCAGTCCGGCAGCATGGTTGGTTGTGATGCTTGTGCGATTTTCGTCGAGCACATTGCTTTCAGCAACTGCGGTATATGTGAAGGGGCGGTCAAATTCAACCACAAAATAGTTTTTGAAATTTTCGGGCACTCCACCATTATTTTTGGTAGTATAGCCGATTATGCGGTTCTTTTCCGGTTGAATTTCTATTGAAGAACCATTGTCGAGAGCATCAATCACCACAAATGCCTCATCGGTTTCCGGATAGGTAAAACGGAAAATTGCAGCGCGGTCGGTGGGCGCGAGTTCTGCTGTCACGTCGTAGTCGGCAAGATAGATGCTATAGTAGTAAGGAGTAGCTTTTTCCGCTTTGTGTGATACCCAACTTGCACGTTCTGTTTCATCGACACTCTTTTTTCCAACGGTGGGCATTATGACAAACTGGCCATAATCATTAATCCAAGGGCTCGGCTGGTGAGTTTGCTTAAACCCGCGTAGTTTATAAGCATTATAATTGTAGGTCCAACCATTACCCATTTCTCCCGACACGGGAGTCCAAAAATTCATTCCCCACGGACGAGCAATTGCGGGATATGTATTACCTGTTGATAATTCAAACACCGAATTTGTCCCCACGAGAATACTGACATTGTCAACAGGGGTAGTATCGGCAACTGCATTAACGGCAATCATTGATGCAGTAATTAAAGATAAAATTCTTTTATTCATATTGTGTTTTATGTTAGGTCTTAGCTATCTTAGCCGTAGGTTCGTCATCCTCAAACATAGCAAATACGAGTGCTAAATATTCGAGGTCCACTTCAATAATATTAGCTCTTTGAGAGGAGGAGGAGATTTAGTCGAATACCCCTTCGAAACTTTCTTCTACCACCTCTTCTTCATATTCTCCGTAATCCTCTTCCTCACACAAATCGATATTAGGGAATACAAATCTGCTCGACTGATTGTAGGGCAATTTAGCATCGTCGTAAACTTTACGTATATATTTACCATAAATCGGCAATGCCATTGACGCACCTTGACCATTGGCCATAGAGTTAAAGTGAATGTAGCGTTCTTCTCCACCTACCCATACGCCGGAAACGAGTTCGGGAGTAAATGCCATGAACCAACCATCAGAGTTAGAGTTGGTAGTACCCGTCTTACCTCCCATTTCGGCGGTCAGGTTGTAGGGTGCACGACGCAATCGATTACCTGTTCCGGAGTCAACAACATTCAGCAAAATGGACAAGATTTTATAGTATCCTTTTTCCGATAGCACTTGATTGTGCCTTGAATGGAATTCGGATATAGTGTTACCATTAGAGTCGGCAATCGCTGTAACGAACATCGGTTCGACATGCATACCTTTGTTGGCGAAAGCCGAGTATGCACCTACCATTTCTCTAACAGAGACGTCGCAGGGTCCCAAGCAGAGCGCAAGCACGGGGTCGATTTTGTTGGTAATGCCGAAATTGTGCATATATCTGACGAGAGTCGCGGGTTTTAATGCCGCCATCAATCGCGCTGAAATCCAGTTGTTAGAATTAGTCAATGCCCACCGCAATGTGACCATTTCTCCTACGTGAGAATTTCCGGAGTTGCGGGGAGTCCACGGGCGGCCCAACTCATCGTAGATAGTAGGTTGTTCATTGAGGAATTCATCACAGGGGGTATAACCTTCATCCATTGCATAAGCGTAGAGGAAAGGCTTGATAGTCGAGCCGACTTGACGTCGACCGGTAGAAACCATATCATATTGGAAGAACTTGAAGTCAGGACCTCCTACGTAGGCTTTAACATGGCCGGTCACGGGGTCCATCGACATAAAGCCGGTGCGCAAGAAGTGTTTATGGTATAGGACAGAGTCGCGCGGCGACATTATAGTATCGGTCCAACCGCTGGGATCGTTGTAGGTGAACACCGACATTGGAATCGGAGTATTGAACTCTTTTTCGATTTGTTCTTTAGAGGCGTTATTAAGCTTAAGGATACGCATGCGCTCAGTTTGATTAATTGCTTGATCAATCAAACGATTTAGTTGCGCTTGCGAGAGTTCTTCTCGATTTGTGGTGTAGGGAGCGCCTTTAACCCCTTTTTTCTCCCGGAAAAATCGCTGTTGCAGATCGGACATATGTTCGTGTACAGCCTCTTCAGCATAACGTTGCATACGAGAGTCAATCGTGGTGTAAATGCGCAATCCGTCGGCATAAAGATTGTATTTTGAGCCATCGAGCTTTGGATTTTTTTCTATCCACCCAAAAAGAGGATTATCAGCCCACGCAATAGAATCGTCGACAAATTTCTGCTGTTCCCACTCTGCATAGTTGGAACGAATGGGTTCTTTTGCAGTCATCATGCGGCGCAATTCTTCACGGAAATATGGCGCCAAACCTGATTTATGGTCAATACGGTGAAATCTTAATCCGATAGGCAATTGTTTTAGAGAGTCGGCTTGCTCTCGTGATATTTTATCTGCTTTTACCATCTGTTCGAAAACGATATTTCGCCTTGAGATGGCATTTTCAGGGTTTCTAACCGGATTATAAAGCGAGGGATTTTTCAACATTCCCACGAGCAATGCGGCTTCATGGAGTTGCAAATCCTTTGCTTCTTTACTAAAGTAAATATTGGCAGCAGAACGTATTCCCTTGGCATTGTAAAGGAAATCGAACTGATTGAGATATAGTTTAATAATTTCTTCTTTAGAATACAGGCGCTCAAGTTTGACAGCAAGAACCCATTCATCGAGTTTTTGTCGAGCACGAGAAGCTGCATTTTTAGCCGGTTGGTCGGTGAAGAGCTGTTTTGCGAGCTGCTGGGTAATTGTCGACCCACCTCCTGAGCTTTTATCGCCACCCATTCCGGTTTTAAATAGCACACGCAACAATGCGCGAATATCTACACCTGAGTGTTCGGTAAAGCGAGCATCTTCCGTAGCTATAAGTGCGTCGACAAGGCAAGGCGCAATATCTTCATAGTCGGCATACAATCGATTGCTGCTACTTGTAAAAAATCTACCCATTTCTTCCCCGTCGGCAGTATAAATAACCGTAGCATATTGGTCAATGGGGTTCTTAAGATCGTCAATATCGGGCATGTCGCCGATTACGTCGTTGTAGGACAAAATGAAGAATCCGAATGAGAGAAACACTCCCAATGCAAATAATGACCACATCGACCTAATAACTATTTTGTTAATCTTACGTCGGCGCGGAGTTTTCCCGTATTCATCTTTGTCGCCTCGGGGAGCTTTGCCACGCCCCTTGGTGTTATTACTATCAGTAGTATCGTTGTCAACTATTTTAAGCAAATTGTCACTCATAATAATTCTTAACCCTTCAATTAATCAATTACAGTAAACGGAGCACTACAACCCCGAAGCAAGAGGATAAAGTTTATATCACCTACCTGCTTAAAACGCAAAGATATATAATTTTCTGCAATGACCGTTCGCTCTATAATATAATAATTACTAATTTTGTAGTAAAATTTATAGGGAATTCACCTGATGACACAACAATTCAATAAAATGCAGACTCTAAAGCGGCGCTTTTTTGCAATGCGAAATGGTCTATTAGCCGACCAAATGCGTCGAGCCGGTTCAAATTTTCGTATTATTTTCGGACTTAATATAGTCCAAATTAATGAAATAGCAGCCGACTACGGACATGATCCGGAGTTCGCGTCTACATTATGGGGAAATACTACGACCCGCGAGAGCATGCTGTTGGCCCCAATGCTTTGGAGTGTAGATGATTTCAATTATGAGGGAGCGATAAAACTGTGCCATGAGGTCACAGATGCGGAAGTTGCCGATATTGTGTGTCACAAGCTACTTAAACGTAGAGATGATGTAGTCTCAATTATCGAGGCGTTAATAGATGCAGAGCAGCCAATTCTTCGCTATATCGCATTGCGATTGACATTGCCAATGATTGGGGGTAAAATTTCTCCGGAAAGAGCCTTGGAAATGGCTGATACTGAAATTGGGAAGGAGGAGTCGCTCACCGCAGCACTATCAACTATGATAAAATCGGAGGCGGAATATCTTCTCGAAGATTTATAATCGAGATGTTTCCTTTTTTAAGATATTCCAAACTAAATCTTACGACGAGTCATGTAGTCGCCAAACCAAACACCTCCAATAATCAGTACACACCCTACACACCCCATCAAAGTCAATGGGTCGTCGGGTAATATAATTGCCGAAACAATCATTGTGGTGACCGGTTGGAAATAAAGATAGTTGGAGGCTTTAATTGCACCGAGACGACGCACTGTCATAGACCAAACGACATAGGCCAGCATAGATGCGGTTACACTCAAGAAAAGCAAGTTAAGCAATACTACCGGTTCAATCAGCACAGAAATTGGAGCAATTTCCGGTTCAAAAGCTAAGAAAGGCAAGGCTGTCAACAAGCCATAGAAGAATGTTTTTCGCGTAATAAACAACGCTGAATAATTAGCATTTACTTTACGCAAAACGATGCTATATATTGCCCAAGAAAAAGCTGCCGAGAGAGCCAATAAATCACCCAACGGCATAACTTCCAGATGAAATCCCGATTTAAAAATTATACATGCTACTCCTATTATTGCAATTACCGAGCCTATGTAAATCCACCCTGACGGGCGCTCGTTTTTATATATCAATCCTATCAATAATGTAGTCATCAAAGGCGCCAACGTTGTCAGCAGCGACACATTTGATGTCAATGTGTAATTCAGAGCTGTATTTTCAGCAATAAAGTAAATAGAACCTCCACACAATCCACAAACGGCCAATAATAGTTCGTCGGTCAAAGAATTGGCCCACAACTTTTTGTGACAAGTCGCCAGTACTATAAGATAGGCCACAAAGAAGCGATATAAATATATCTCAACGGCATGCAATCCCGCATCGAGTAAAACCTTAGTCGAAACAAACGATGTACCCCATATCGCAATAACGGAAATTGCTGCGACATGAAACCAAAATGTCTTTTTATGTTCGACCGCATTTTGTGCCATATACAGATAATATCTTTAAAAGTTTGATTTAAATAAGTTGAGCTTTTAAATATATACATGGTAATAACTGCCTCGTTGCCGATAGAAACACCCAATGCTGAGGAAAGTTTGTTAACCCCAACTGAAAAATAAATCCTTTCAAAATTATATAATTTTACCAAATCGACCAAACCTTATTAAAAAAAATTTGTCTAATATAAAAGGATATTTTGTAGTACGATAAAATCATCGACGAAAGAATATAAGTAGTATAAAATTATTTCGATAATCATAAAAATATAGTTTATAACGTCAAAGTTTTATACCTTTGCAAAAGGAAGACATTAATCAATTAATATTTTTTACAATGAAAATTATGAAACTAACTGCAGTCCTCACTCTTGTAGGCTGCATGCTTGTACAAGTAGGTTGCTCATCTATGAGCAATACCGCCAAAGGTTCATTAATTGGTGGTGGCGGTGGTGCCGGAGTAGGAGCTGCATTGGGAGCTATCATTGGTGGCGGTAAGGGTGCTGCAATTGGAGCTGGTATTGGTGCCGCAGTAGGAGCAGGAGCAGGAGCCCTAATCGGCAACAAGATGGACAAACAGCAAAAACAACTGGAGGAAGAACTCGCTAATAAAGCGACAGTAGAAGAAACAACCGACCAAAATGGTCTTCGTGCTATCAAAGTAACTTTCAACGGCGGAATCTTGTTCCCCACTAATGGCACAACCCTCAGCCAGTCGGCAAAGAATGAGTTGTCAATGTTTGCTCAATCTCTCATTACCAACCCCGACACAAATGTGGAAATCTATGGATTCACCGACAATACCGGTGGATTGGAAGTAAATCAGCGAGTAGCTACCGGACGTGCGGAAGCCGTTCGCACCTATCTTCTCAACTCAGGGGTTGAATCAACTCGTCTATACGCCGTTGGTTTACCGATGCAAAACTATATCGCATCAAATGAAACCGCTGAAGGTCGCGCACAAAATCGTCGCGTAGAAATCTACATCACTGCAAATCAAACGATGATTGACAAGGCTAACGCCGGAACACTTCAATAACATCGAACTTCAGATAATGAAATAGAGCGCGCGACATCACGTCGGGCGCTCTATTTTTGTAAAGTATAAATTTATCTAATCAACTAGTGGTTTCTAAATATGTAGTTTGACCCCGGCAAATATACTACGCGGCATCATTGGACCATAGATATAACCGGAGTCGCGCAAATATCCCTTATCAAAGTCGCTCTGATATGCATTAAAGATATTCTGAACCCCTGCATTTAGCTGAATATAGGTGTGATTGAAGAGAGGGAAATCATACGACACCTTGATATTAGCATCGAAGAAATCGGGAGTATTTACTGCCTCATCAATCGGAGTACCCGACCCCTCAAGGTGTTGCACCAACATCGAACCGGTGTAAGTCCCTGATAATGACAGCTGCAATGGTTTTACCGGATTGTAACTCACCGTAAAAAAGCCATAAGTATCAGGAGTGCGGAACATTTTCTTAACCGGAGCTACATCGGGATTCTCACTCCAATATTCCGGTTCTTTATATCGACTCTTCTGCAAGGTTACACCTGCTTGAAGCTGAATATTGAATGGGAAAGCAACACGGCCCTCAAAACTCATACCCCACACTTTAGCACCTGCGCCATTGGTTCGTTCAAGCACTGCGTTGCCGGTTGCATCGGGTTCCTCAAGCTGGCGAAGCACAAAGACATCACGCAAATCGGTATAGAACCCTTCGAGAATGAAGTTGGTCTGCACCGACCCGAAATTATGCGTAAAATCAACTGATGCACTTACACTCTGACTACTCTCCTCTTTGAGATTGGGGTCAAGAATGGTAACCACTCGTTCCCCTCCTACAACTGCCACATGGAAATCTTCATCGTAGGCTTGCGGCGCACGGAAGCCCGTAGAGTAGGTCAGGCGGAAGTTTAGATTTTCATCGGGATTATAGCGAATATTAGCGCGTGGCGAAACGATTACGTTCTCAACCAGCGAGTGCTTGTCAACGCGAGCGCCAACCAAAAATCCCCATAAGTCATTACGCCATTCGTTTTGAAGATAAGCACTATAAATATTAATTTTTTGAGTCACATCATGATTATATCCCAACGTGACATCATGAAGATAGTTATAATTGTACTCAAGACCGACATTTAACTCCGAAGGCATAAAAAGCAATCGGTCGAATTTGCGTACATACTGACCGCCGGCCACAACAACGAGGTCCTTTGTTCGCCCGTAGGCATTAGGATCTTTTTCGCTTCCATAGTAGCTCTCACGGTCGGTATTTTGCATTGCAGCAAAGATAGTGTAATTATTCACGCGCTCGGGAGTCCAAAACTGAGCTTGAAGGTCGACCGCATGAATGTTGTGGTCGGTCTGTTCCGCGACCATCGCATTGTGGGGTTGGTCATCAAGATTGTCTCCTCCACGTCGAAACTCGTGCATACCGTGATATTCCAAAGTCAGTTTTGAATATTGTGAAGTACGCAAAAATGAGCGAAATCCCAAAACTTGCGATTTCAATTTGCCGATTTCAGTAAATCCATCTCCATTGTGGTCATAACCGTCGCGTATGCGATTCTGTCCGAAAGCAAATAATCCGATGCGGTCGTTTTCACCCACCACCGAAGCGCTGAGCGTGGTTGTATTATCCAAGGCTCCTGTAGCCCCGATTGAGGTCAACGTATGAGACACCTCGGCACAGTTGCTCAAAGGGTCTTTTGTGATAATATTTACTGTTCCCCCAATCGCCGATGAACCAAATAGCGCCGAGCCGCCCCCTCGCATCACCTCAATGCGCTCTATCATATTGGCCGGAATATGCTCTAATCCATATACTCCGGCAAGAGCTGAAAAAACCGGGCGCGAATTCATCAAAATCTGCGAATAGTGTCCGTCAAGACCATTTATACGTACTTGCGTAAAACCACAATTCTGACAGTCATTTTCCACCCTGACTCCGGGCTGATAACACAGCCCATCGGCAAGAGACGTTGCATTAACAAGATTCAAAGTTGGCGCTCCAACTACCGACACAAGACTTGAACTCATGCGTCGGCGCACCTCTGTGCGGTTACCGGTCACTACCACCTGCTCAAGATTAAACGCATCGGGAGCAATCTCAAAGTTAACTTCAATCGTTTCATCCTCATTTACAGTGACTTTTTTCTTTTCCGTCACATAGCCTACACAACGAGCCTCTATTACATACGTCCCGGGCTCTATATTATGTATAGCATAATGACCTGAAATATCCGTAGTAGCACCAAGCGACGTTTCCAAAATTCGAATAGTGATACCCGGTAAATGCTCTCCTGTACCTACTTCTATTACATGCCCCGTGAGGTTAGCATCGCTATATTTCCGGCCCATCCCGGATACAATAATTTGCGCCCCACCAAAAATTAGCACCAACGCACTGATTAACAATCTTTTAATACCCATTTTTTATTTAGACTTATTTTAAATTCATTGCAAAGTTATGTTATTTTTTAGTGTTTACCAAATAGTTATACTTAGATACAGTCTAAATAACAGCCATAAAAAAACGGGCATCTAACACTAACACACTTATTTGCAACCCATTAAATTTAGACTGATTTTACGTAATTTTTATTAAAATTAAGCGGATGTGTCAAAATTCAAGTTTTTGACACATCCGCCATAAGTATTACCAAATGTTGTTGGATGTTGACAGCGAATAATTGCTATACGAACCTTTGTGATAATTATTTAATTCGCTGTCGAGTATCGTGGAGGAATTTTGCCATTGCCTCCGAGTCGTGGTTGGCAACAATCTCCTGAAGTTGCGACAATTTGTCTTGAATCTTAGCCAACTGCGCAGGCGTGTTGGGGTTGAACAAAATTTCGCTGAGCAAATAGTCATCTTCCGACATCAATCCACGAGCAATTGCCATGTGGCGTTTGAAAGTGGTTCCGGGGGCATCCTGATGCTCCATTATACCGGCAAAAACTAAAGTCGAGGCAAAGGGAATAGACAATGAATATGCAATTGTCAAGTCATGCTCAACGAAGGTATATTCTTCAATATGAAGATGCAAAGAATTGTATAAGTCACGGAAGAATGTTTTGCCCAAATGGTCGCTATCGCTGATGATAATAGCATTCTCATTAGCAAGATTGCTTAGCGAAGCAAAAGTAGGACCAAACATCGGGTGAGTTGAAACGAATGGGTGTCCGCATGTGGCATAGAACTCCGGCAATCCTGTTTTAACCGATGCTATGTCGCTGAGAATTGCTTTCGCAGGCAATGCCTCCATGACCGATTTAAAAGCAGAAATAGTGTACTTCACAGTAGCTGCATTGATTACCAACTCCGGCTCAAACTGCTTGATTTCATCGAGTGTAGTAAATCGTTGCACATTGAAAGTAAAACGCAATCTCTCCGGGTCCACATCGTATATAGCAACTTGATGGTCGCGCGAGAGTACGTCGGAGAAGAACGACCCCATTTTTCCTGCTCCCAATATCAAAATTTTCATAACTCGCAGTATTAACGACGATTAAAAATATCAATTTGCTGACGCACCGACTCCTCATGTATTGCCGACAAAACAGCAGTCATAAATTCAGCCGACATACCCATTTCAACCGCCAATTTCACGCGCGATTTCATAATAGAATCATAACGTCCGGCTTGTAGCACCGGAATACGATGTTCTTTCTTGTACTGCCCTATTTCGCGCGACACGCGCATACGCTTGTTGAAACTTTCAAGAATTTCGTTGTCAATTTGGTCGATTTGCTGACGTAACAATGTCAAACTTTCAGTCGATGATTTAGAATCGCGAATCACAAGTGTGTTAAGAATAAAGTTGAGGACATCGGGACTAACTTGCTGTGCTTTATCGCTCCATGCGCAATCGGGTTCGCAATGGCTTTCAATGATAAGACCGTCAAAGCCCATATCAAGAGCTTGCTGAGAAAGTGGGGCTACCAACTCACGTTTTCCACCAATATGAGAGGGATCGCTGAAAATAGGGATATTTGGTAAACGACGACGCAACTCAATAGGAATGTGCCACTGAGGTAGATTGCGATATAGGTGTTTGCCATAGGCACTGAATCCTCGGTGGATAGCACCTATACGGCGAATACCGGCATTATAAATACGTTCCATTGCTCCAATCCACAATTCCAAGTCGGGATTCACCGGATTTTTAATCAATACCGGAACATCGGCGCCGGCATCGGATAGTGCATCGGCAATTTCTTGCATAGCAAACGGATTGGCAGAAGTGCGAGCTCCGATCCAAAGCAAATCAATGCCCGCAGCCAACGCTGCTTCAACGTGTTGACGAGTTGCAACTTCAGTTGAAACATACATCCCGGTTTCAGCCTTAACCTCTTTAAGCCATTCCAAGCCTTCAGCACCTACTCCTTCAAAGCCTCCAGGCTTGGTGCGAGGTTTCCAAATTCCGGCACGGAAAATTTTTATACCGTTAGCGGCCAACTGACGCGCTGTATCAAGCACCTGTTCGCGAGTTTCGGCCGAACATGGGCCGGCAATTATCATAGGTGCATTTACATCAACACCTTCAAATTTAATTGGTTGCAAATCCTTCATGATTATCTTGTTTTTTTTATTTTTTCATATTAATAATTCTTTCCAGAGCCTCTTTCATTCGCTCTACCGGAGTACATAATGAAATACGCACATATCGCTGACCATTTGATCCGAAAATAAAACCGGGAGTTATAAACACTCTTGCTTGAGAAAGGACCTCATCGGCTACTGCTTCCGATGATACAGCATCAGCAGGAATCTTTCCCCATACGAATAGACCTTGTTGCGATGCATCAAAAGTGCAACCCAACACTCGGAGTATTTCCTCCGCCACTTTTCTGCGTTCGGCATATACCCTATTGACTTCGGCATACCAATCATCATCGAGATTCAACGCTTTAACAGCTGCGAGCATCACGGGTTTGAATTGTCCGGAATCGATATTTGACTTCACTTTAAGCACCCAATTTATAAAAGTTGGGTTGGAAGCCGCCATTCCGAGACGCCAACCAGCCATATTATGGCTTTTGCTCAAAGAATTCATTTCAATCACGATATCTTTTGCCCCGGGGATTGAAAGCATGGAGCATGGATTGTCGTTGAGAATGAAGCTATAAGGATTATCGTTGACGATTACGATATTGTGTTTTTGGCCAAAAGCTATAATACGTTCATATAGTTCCTTTGATGCAGGAGCGCCCGTTGGCATATTGGGATAGTTGGTCCACATCAATTTCACTCCGGTCAAATCCATTTCTTCAAGAGCATCGAAATCGGGCATCCAACCTCGATTTTCATCAAGGTCGTAGGATATAATGCGAGCACCAACCAATTTGCTGACCGACGAATATGTAGGATAACCGGGATTCGGTACCAAAACGCCGTCGCCGGGATTAAGGAACGCTAAGGAGATATGTAGTACTCCTTCTTTAGAACCAATCAGAGGCAATACTTCATTGTCGGGGTTCAAATTGACTCCATAATATTTTTGATACCAATCGGCATACGCTTTACGCAAAGCAGGAAGCCCGGTATAGGGTTGATAGGAGTGATTACAATGAACTTCGGCTTCGCTTGCGAGGGTGGAAATCACATCGGCATGTGGGGGACGGTCGGGACCACCAATACCAAGAGAAATAATGTCGGCTCCGGCTGCATTAAGCGCGGCGACCTCTTTTAGTTTACGCGAGAAGTAGTATTCTTCTATAGCATCGACTCGCGATGCCGGGCGAATATTTTCCTTATTCATAGCATTTAAAAATTATAATTGAGAGACACAAGCGACATATTCGCCAAGAATTTTGAAATCATTGGTCAATGGGCGAGCCGCATCAATAGCCTGACGATAACGAGTGTAGTTATCAAAAGTCAAATCTACGTAGAAACGGTATTCCCATTCACGCCCGAGAATAGGCAACGATTGTATCTTCGACAAGTTCATATCATAAAAAGAGAATATTGTCAACACTTTCGACAAAGCGCCATTAGTGTGAGGCAAAGTAAATGCCAACGAAGCTTTATCGATAGGACGGCGACTTGAAGCCTCCTCCGCCAACAATGGGTCGGCGAGAATTAGGAAACGTGTGAAATTGCGCTTATTTGTTTCAATTCCCGATTCCAAAATATTGAGTCCATAGAGTTGTGCCGCATATTCGCCACACACCGCTGCATGTCCCACAAGATTTCCTTCAGCAATTTCTTTTGCCGAGCCGGCAGTGTCAAATCTTTCTATCATTTTAAGATTAGGGTGGCGACGTAGGAAATTCTCGCATTGCATCAAAGCCATAGGGTGGGAATTCACCTCAGTCAATTCATCGATAGTTTGCCCCGGAAGAGCAGCGAGTACATGGGAAATACGCATTTTCTGTTCGCCAATCACTCGCAAATTGCTTTGCCGCAAAAGTTCATGATTTTGCAAAAGCGAACCGGCAATAGTATTTTCGATAGCAAGAATACCATACATCGAGGCATCGGAAGCGAGCACGTCGAACATTTCATTAAAAGTATCACATTCTATCGATTCTATATCTTCACCATCAAAATAGAGCCTTGCGGCTGCATCGTGATAGCATCCTGCTACGCCCTGTATTGTAACTCTACGTTTCATATATCGTTGGATAAATAAAAAAATCCCGCTTTTTACAACGGGACTTTATATTTTTTTGTTAATCATCTAAACAGTCAATCAATCTTTAACACATAAAATCCCATTTTTATCTTTTGTCAAAATAAAAATAAAAAAATGAATAATATGTGCTAAATCGAGTCATTATTTTGTCATTTATTGATTTTTGACGATGCAAAGTTAACTATTTGTTTTTAATTAGCAATATTTTTGCACTATTTTTTAGCAAATAATTAATTTTTAGTTGAATTTTGCTTACAAAGGAGGTATTCTCCGATTATTAAGTAATTAGAATCTCTATTTTTCTGGCACTCGCCGTGAAAAATATCGAAGTAAACTTCACATTTTTCGCTCGTTGTTATTATATTTGGGAAAATTAAAATACTTGATACTAATCCATAAAAAAATACATATCACAAACTTATACAAATTAAGTTCTCAAAATTGTTCACTTAACTAATTCTTAAGGTATGGGAAAGCAATATTATAATCGGATAAGAGAAATAGTA
>JAFXHY010000004.1 GCA_017536215.1 Muribaculaceae bacterium
AGCTTCGAACTCTGCAAATCTTGTATCGACAGCGGTTTCTCTTCTGTTATGATCGACGGTTCTCACCTTCCCTACGAAGAAAACGTTGCTCTAACTAAACAAGTTGTTGAATACGCTCACCAATTCGACGTTACTGTAGAAGGTGAACTCGGTGTGCTCGCCGGCGTTGAAGATGAAGTTTCTTCTGACCACCACACTTATACTGACCCCGAAGAAGTTATCGACTTCGCTACTCGCACTGGTTGCGACAGCCTCGCTATCTCTATCGGTACTTCTCACGGTGCTTACAAATTCACTCCCGAACAGTGTACTACAGATGAAAACGGCAAACTCGTTCCCCCGCCATTGGCATTCGACGTGTTGAAAGCTGTTGAAGAAAAACTTCCCGGATTCCCCATCGTGCTCCATGGCTCTTCTTCTGTTCCCCAAGACGAAGTTGAAACTATCAACGCTAATGGTGGCGCTTTGAAAGCTGCTATCGGTATCCCCGAAGAATGGTTGCGCGAATCTGCTAAATCTGCTGTTTGCAAAATCAACATCGACTCTGACAGCCGCCTCGCTATGACTGCTGCTATTCGTAAAGTTTTCGTTGAAAAACCCGCTGAATTCGACCCCCGCAAATACCTCGGTCCCGCTCGCGACAACATGGAAAAACTTTACAAACACAAAATAGTTAACGTTCTCGGTTCTCAAAACAAAGCGCTTTAATCTTTTAGCGTAAACTGAGTTAACATATCTTCTAAAACGGCTTCGCTCGCGGGGCCGTTTTTTTTATCCTCATTCTCTTTCTCCATTTCTCCTATTCCTACCTTCTATTCCTATCTTCCCCATTGCAAAATTACTACCCCCTTAAATCAAAAATGCGTCAAATTGTTACTTCTATCCATTTTTTTCAGTAACTTTGCAACTAATGGCAAACAAAATTGAAAAAACCAACGCTGCAAGGCTTCTGGACAGAGCGAAAATTAAATATCGCCTTGTACCATATATTGTCGACGAAAGCGACCTTAGCGCCCAACACATCGCCGAACAACTCGACGAGGATATTAATCGTGTATTCAAAACACTCGTTCTCCAAGCCGACCGCGACCCTCGAAATTTCGTTTGCGTCGTCCCGGGAAATTGTGAAGTCGACCTCAAAAAGGCCGCTAAAGTTGCCGGTGTAAAAAAAGCCGACCTTATCCCAATGAAAGAGCTTCTTCCGCTCACCGGATATATTCGCGGCGGATGCACTGCTATCGGAATGAAGAAAAAATTTCCCACCTTCTTCCACTCTACCGCCCTCGACTTCAACGCTATATACGTCAGTGCAGGTGTGCGCGGGCTACAGCTTGAAATCAACCCTAATGATCTGATTAATTACATTGGCGCCACAGTCGCCGATTTAACCCTTTGCAACGATGAGCAATAACGCTTTCGGTAATATCTTTACTCTCACCTCTTTCGGTGAGTCTCACGGACCCGCTGTCGGTGGCGTAATCGACGGTGTTCCCGCAGGTTGTCATATCTCTATCGACGAAATTCAACGCGAGCTCAATCGACGTCGACCGGGACAATCCTCTATTGTCACTCAACGTGATGAAAAAGACAAAGTGAAACTACTTTCCGGCTTATTTGAAGGTGTAACAACCGGACACCCTATAGGTTTTATTGTTGAAAATGCCGACCATCACTCTGCCGACTACGACAATATCCGTAATCTGTTCCGTCCTTCGCATGCCGATTTCACTTACACCTCAAAATATGGCTTGCGCGACCACCGCGGTGGCGGACGCTCCTCTGCGCGTGAAACTATCTCTCGCGTCGTTGCCGGCGCTATCGCAAAGCAAATCCTGCAATCACTCGGCATTTCAATCACAGCCTACACATCAACCGTCGGTGATATTTCCCTCGACAAAAACTACTCAGAGCTCAACCTCTCTGATATCGATGCCAACGATGTTCGCTGCCCCGACCCCGAAATCGCCGAGAAAATGCATCAACTTATCACACAAGTCAAAAATGAAGGGGACACCATAGGCGGCATCATATCTTGCGTTATCAAAGGTTGCCCTATCGGATTGGGCGACCCCGCATTCGGAAAGCTACAAGCTCGACTGGCTTCCGCAATGCTCTCTATCAACGCCGCAAAAGGTTTTGACTACGGCATGGGATTCGACGGTTGCTCGTCGCGAGGCTCGCAAATGATTGACACTTTTATCCCCGACAATAATGGGGGTATTACCGTTGCCTCCAACAACTCTGGCGGTATTCAAGGGGGTATCTCCAACGGACAGGACATATATTTCCGCGTTGCCTTCAAACCCGTTGCCACTCTTCTTAGAGAAATCGAAACTGTCGACGCCGACGGAAACGCTACGATTCTCAAAGCGCGAGGTCGACACGACCCTTGCGTGCTACCTCGCGCTGTCCCGGTTGTTGAAGCTATGGCTGCTTGCGTAATACTCGACTCCTACCTCCTCAACAAAGCCACTCATATCTGATTTCTCAAAATGAAACTATATCGCGATTACGCCGACTACCTTGCCGAACGCTTCCCCTGCAAAATGCAGAAACTTACGGTAAACGCGCATTTTTCATGTCCCAATCGCGATGGTTCTATCGGATATGGCGGTTGCTCATATTGCAACAACAACTCCTTCTCTCCTGCAATTGAAGGGAACTCTATCACTCAGCAACTTATCAATTCCCGACAATTTTTCGCGCATAAATACCCCAATATGCGCTATATCGCCTATTTCCAATCCTACACCAACACCCACGCGCCTATCGACCGATTACTCGATCTCTACAATGAAGCATTATCAGTCGATGGTGTCGACGCTATAATAATCGGGACTCGTCCCGACTGTATATCTGCGCATCTACTCGACGCTTTAGCTGAGATTAACCGACACCACCGCGTGATTATTGAGTATGGAGCAGAAAGTTCCCACGACTCCACTCTGCAACTCGTCAACCGCTGCCACTCTTGGCAATGCGTTGTTGATGCCGTGGAAATGACTAAACAAAGAGGCATTGATGTTGGGCTTCATTTCATAATCGGACTCCCAGGAGAAAATACTGAAATGATTATGCAGACCGTCGACGCTATCAACCATGTCAAACCCGACACTGTTAAATTTCACCAACTTCAACTCATTCGCAACACTCGTCTCGCTCAACAGGTTGAAAACGGAGAAATAGAAATCCCTCGCTTCTCTGTCGAGCAATACATCAACCTCTGTTGCGATATTATTCACAGAATCGACCCCTCAATAGCTATCGAACGATTCGTCTCTCAAGCCCCCGACAACCTACTTATCTACCCTCGGTGGGGACTCAAAAACTATCAATTCACCAACCTTCTCAACAACGCCCTCCTCAACAACTCTTAATCTTTTCATTCGCTTAATTGCCGGTAAAGACAACAGCGACAAAAATTATAGTTCATACTGCGTGAATACCGAAAATTAATTTGTGTAATAAAAAAAATAACTGTACATTTGCATCAACCATTCTGCATCATTAAGGCATCCACTGCCACCGATGTAGATGGCAATTATAGATATGCGGCAGTAGCTCAGTCGGTAGAGCATCAGCTTCCCAAGCTGAGGGTCGCGAGTTCGAGCCTCGTTTGCCGCTCCCGGTTTAAATCGTTCCGTTTATTATTGAATCTTTGCAATAATCTCGGAACGATTTTTATTTCCCTTCGTTGACACACAATTAACGGCGATAGAATCTACCGCCGTTAATTATATCTTATTTTAAAATCTAAGCCTTTTCTGCCAACCAATTTTAGAAGAAATAGGTTGCTCGGATTGACCAAGTGCGATTTTGAGCGCTGAAGTCGTCAAGGAGTTTTGTCTTGAGCGCATAGGTCATTCCCCATGTATAAGATGCTTGAATCTGCCAACGCTTCAGTATCTCAAAACCGAGACCACATTGCACCCCTATTTCACCGAATGCATAATCTATTGCTTCAATATTGCTATGAGCCGCCAACAACGACAATGAAGGTCCGCCAAACACGAAGGGAGCGATATATTCTTCAAGACCCTGCATGCGAGTCCATTTGAAACGTAGATTGACAGGGATCTCTATGTAGTGAAGATAGCATCGCGGATCTACATATCCTTGCGAAGCCCATACTTCTCGTTCTCCCATATGAAGCGTTGCGCCTCGTTGATTATAGAGCATGGCGATGTCAATACCGAAGCCTATCCCCGGAATCATAAGTTCCCCTTGTACACCGGCTTGAAATCCGGTTGATGAGTCTACGGTGAAAAGGTCCTGCTTGAATTTAAGTGTAGTGAAATTAACACCTGCTGTTGCTCCATAGCGGAATTGTGCTTGGCTCTTAAGCGGAAGCATCAATGCTACTATTGCGACAAAAAATAATATTATCTTTTTCATAATGCGGTTTGTTAGAGAGATTTAATCTTTAAGATAGCTTCATCGAGTGTCAACATCTCCTGCTGTCCGGTGCCCATCTCTTTCAATGTTATTTTATTCTCCTTAATTTCTGTTTCTCCAATTATCGCAACAAAGGGTATCGACATATCGTCGGCATATCCGAATTGTTTTTTCATCTTGGCATTATCGGGATATACCATTGCCGAAATTCCCGACCGACGCAATTTGCGTGCGGCTTGAAAGGCTGCTTCGGTTTCTGCCTCTCCCATATTGGCAAACATCACCTTAGTTGTGGCCGTTGCCTCCGACGGATACAAATCAAGGGTGTTGAGCACGTCGTAAATTCGGTCAGCGCCAAATGAAATTCCCACTCCCGACATGCCCGGCATTCCGAACACTCCGGTCAAGTTGTCGTAACGACCTCCGCCTGTAATACTTCCTATTACCACATCGAGTGCCTTCACCTCTATAATTGCCCCGGTGTAGTAGTTCAATCCACGAGCAAGTGCAACATCAAGTTCAATATGAGCACTTCCCTCTCCGGCGCGACGTAGTATTGTTTCTGTCTCTTCAATACCCTTCATGCCGGTCTCACTCGCAGCGAGAACTTGGCGAAGCGATGCAATGCGCTCTTCGTTGCTCCCCGACAATTCCAATATCGGACGCAATGCTGCTATCGACTCGTCGCTAAGTCCCTTCTCTTTAAGTTCGGCATTTACATTCTCAATCCCAATCTTATCTATCTTATCAATTGCCACGGTGATATCAACCAATCGGTCGGGAGCTCCTATGACTTCGGCTATACCGGCAAGGATTTTTCGGTTATTGAGTTTTATCAGTACATTGATTTTCAAACGCGAGAACACATCTCGAATGATGTCGAGCAACTCCACTTCATTCCAAAGTGAATCGGTTCCGATAATGTCGGCATCACACTGATAAAATTCGCGATAACGTCCCTTTTGCGGACGGTCGGCACGCCACACCGGTTGAATCTGAAAGCGTCGGAACGGCAACTGCAACTCATTGCGATGCTGCACAACATAGCGTGCAAATGGCACAGTCAAATCATATCGCAACCCTTTCTCACACAATTTTGACGCCAAGCGCAATGTCGCTGATTCATCATCAAGCATAGCGCGGTCTACACCTTTGAGGAAGTCGCCCGAGTTAAGTATCTTAAACAAAAGTTTATCCCCTTCATCGCCATACTTTCCCATCAATGTTGATAGGTTTTCCATTGCAGGTGTCTCTATTTGAGAAAAGCCATGAGATGCAAATACTTCACGAATTGTA
>JAFXHY010000076.1 GCA_017536215.1 Muribaculaceae bacterium
GTCAAGAAATCGAGGTTATGCACCAAGCAATTCCAATACATCAATCCGTTGCCCTCTTTCACAAGGTCACCCGATAGAATGATTTGGTCAAAGAGGTTCCAACTACCTCTATAACCTAACGAACCGATACCCTTATCGCTAACGGTCCAGAATGGGTTATAAAATCCATGGTAATCGACATCTTTCTTATCCTTTTTTGCGCCAAGCACTTCGGCACACGACTTATCAAATGGGTCATCATTTAAGTCGCCCATCACAATCACACTTTGATGAGGGTTCACCGCCCACACCGAATCGGCTATTTGCTTGCTCAATGCAGCGGCAGCCTCACGAAGATATGATGATTGCGCCTGTCCGCCCATGCGTGATGGCCAGTGATTGACAATAACACTCACTGTGTCGCCCATCAATATGCCGGTAACACACATCTGGTCGCGAGTGCGAAATGAATCATATCCTTCTATTTTGAGTCGATGATTATTCACGTTTAGCATACGGAAGTAGCGAGGATTATATAGCAATGCCACATCTACCCCACGACGGTCGGGCGAATCGTGATGCACCACTTGAAGCATCCATTTTTTGATAGGATCGGCTTTTACCAAATCTTTCAAAACCGATTCGTTTTCAATTTCCGACACTCCTATAATAGCAGGGCCTCCCGGTGTACGCTCGGTAGCAAGTTGAGAAATTGCATACGACATATTTGCAATTTTCGACCAATATTTGCGACCGTCCCACTTTTTGGATCCGGCAGGAGAATATTCAAGGTCATACGACCCATTGGAATTGATAGTATCAAAGAGGTTTTCGAGGTTATAAAAAGCAACCCCTACAACTTGATATTGTTTTTTTGACTGTTGTGGTTCTGCAAAAAGCACACAACTAATTAGTGATATAATCGATATTAGAAATAGTTTTTTCATCTACTTTTTACTTATTCTAAATTTAAAAACTTTTTGGCATCGTAAAGTTATGCCATTTTTTTTATTATAAAAAGCATATTTACATATTTTTTCATTACAAAATTATTAAATTTTTATTTTTATACCGATATAAACAACATTCACCCTATTGTTGTTTAAAAAATAATTACTAAATTTGGAAAATATTAATATCATTTTTAACTTGGAATAAAAGTGTGAATATAATTAAAATCAAATCTAATAAAACCCATTTTGAATTATGAGACAAAAACTGTTTCTGTTATTGATGCTCTTGGCTACTATGCCGGCACTCGCACAGAAAGCCGGGTTGACTGGTGTCGTTGTTGATGCCAATACCGGAGCTCCCGTTTCGGGCGCAAGTGTGATGCTTAATGAGCAAGGTGCATTCGTCACCACCGGGCCTTCGGGCGATTTTATTATCAGTGACCTCGCTGCCGGCAAAGAGATTATGACTATCGTAGCGTTTGGGTACAACGATCTTGTAAAAGAGATTGAGCTATTCAACAACCAAACAATTGATTTAGGAAAAATCTCATTCGTTCCCGCCGATGCCAACGTGATAAACGAAAATCAAGAATTATTGATTGACCAAACCATGCTCGAAGAAGATGAAGAAAGCAATCAAACTATCGGAGCCTTAATGGGCGCATCTGATAATGTTTACTTCTCAACCGCAGCTTACGACTTCGGCCCGATGTATTTCCGTGTGCGTGGTTACAACTCTGAATACCAAACTACCTATATGAATGGCATTGCTCTCAACGACTTAGGTCGCGGACGTTTCAGCTATTCAACTCTCGGTGGTATGACAAGCCGTGCTTTCCGCAACAAAACTACCGTGATGGGACTCGGTGCCGCTACATATGGCTTCGGCGATGTGGGTGGCGCAGTAAACTTCAACACTATGGCTGCCGACTATGCTCCCGGGTTCAATGGTAGCATCTCTTATACCAATAGCAACTATAAGATGCGTGCAATGGCAACTTATTCTACCGGCCTCAACAAACATGGCTGGGCTTTTACCGCATCTGCTATCGGTCGATATGCCGACGAAGGTGAACAACCCGGTACTTTCTACAACTCTTGGGGATATTTCCTCGCCTTGCAAAAAGTATTTAATCCACAACACTCTATTGCGATAACCACATATGGAGCCCCAACTCAACGCGGTACTGCTTCTGCCACTTTTGAAGAAGCTTATGAACTTGCCGATGATAACCTTTATAATCCCAACTGGGGTTGGCAAGACGGCAAAAAACGCAATGCTCGCATAGTTGAGACTTTCGACCCTACAACCATTATCAACTGGTTGTGGAAACCTAATAAAGGTACAACACTCAACACCGCTGCCGGTATCCGTTGGATTAACTACAATAAATCTGACCTCAACTGGAGTGGAAACGCAGCAAACCCAAAACCCGATTACTATCGCAATCTTCCTTCTTTCTTCAAAGATGACCAAGAGGCATTTGACCTCTATACCGACCTTTGGCGCAATAGCGAAGAAATGCGTCAAATAAATTGGGACGAGATGTATCAAGCCAACTACCTCAACAACGAACACAACAGAGTTCCGGGAAACACTCCTCTCGGATCATCTTACATTGTTGAAAATCGCCATAGCAATCAATTCAACGCATTGTTCAACTCAATGCTCAACCACCGCATCAACAATATCATGTCGCTACAAGCCGGCATTAGCTTCAACTACACCAAAGCCTCTTACTTCAAAACCGTTCGCGACCTTCTCGGTGGCGAATATTGGCTCGACGTAGATAAATTTGCCGAACGCGACTTCCCCGACAATCCTCAAATGCTTCAAAACGACCTTAACAACCCTAACCGCAAGGTGCAAAAAGGCGATCGTTTTGGCTACGACTACGACATCTATGCAGTGAAAGCCAACGCATGGATTCAAAATATGATCACTCTCCCACAATGGGATATCAACTACGGATTTAACGTGAGCTACACACAATTCTTCCGCGATGGCAACATGCGCAATGGTCACGCTCCCGATAATTCTTATGGCAAAGGCGAAACTCACCGTTTCGATAACGCCGGATTCAAAGCCGGAGCCACTTACAAACTCGACGGACACAATTTCTTTACCGTTAACGGATTGTATGAAACCCGCGCTCCTCTTTTTGAATATGCCTACATATCTCCACGTATCAAAGATGACGCTATCGACGGGCTTCAAAACGAACGTATCCTTTCAGGCGACATCAGCTACAACTGGAACTATCGTCGTTTCCGTGGTAGCATCACAGGGTTCTGGACCGAAATGTGGGATCAAACCGAACGTACTGCGTTCTACGATGACCAATACGAATCATTTATGAACTATGTATTAAAAGGTGTTCATAAAACATATAAAGGTGTAGAAATAGGTATGGCCTACAAAATCACTCCCGATGTGACTGTAACTGCTGCCGGTACTTATTCTCGTTACCAATATAAAAACCGCCCCACCGGTGTGCGCTCTTACGAAAACGGCATGTTGCCCGATACCACTACCACTGTCTACCTCCGAAACTTCTATGTGGGTGGAACTCCTCAAACAGCTGCCAACATCGGTATCGACTGGGCTGCTCCTAAAAACTGGTATTTCAACGTAAATGCAACATGGGCCGGTGATGCTTATGTAAACCTCTCACCTGTGCGCCACGAAGCTATGCCAAACCTTTGGGAAAAATATCCAAGCTACGAAACTCTCGAAGGCAAAATGAATGAACTTGCAGTGCAAGACAAACTAAAAGATGCTTTCGTGCTTAACGCTTCTATCGGCAAGGTATTCTACCTCAACCGCAAAGTATCATTAAATGCCAACATCAACATTAATAACATTCTCAACAACCGCAATATCCAAACATATGGATATCAACAAAGCCGCATGGATGTTACTAACTATGATGTGACTAAATATCCAAACAAAATTTCTTATTCACAAGGAATCAAGATATTTGCTAACCTTGGTATTAGATTCTAATTTGTTTACATAAATTTTTACGAAAATGAAATATACAAAATCATATATAGCATCACTTCTGCTTCTAAGCGCTGCATTTACGGCTTGCGACGAAGAACTCGACCGTCCCCCGGTAATCGTGCCCGAAGCAACTATCGAAGCCAACACATCGATTCTTGAAGTGAAAAACAAATATTGGAACGATAATCGCAACTATATCGACACTATCGGTGTAAATTCCCTTGGCGAACACGTTATCGTTTCGGGACGCATTATCAGCTCCGACGAAACAGGTAATATCTACAAAAACCTTGTGATTCAAGATGAATCGGCTGCATTGACTATCTCTATCAATGAAAACGACATGTTTGAATCTTACCATATCGGTCAAGAGGTGGTTATCGACCTCACCGACATGTATATTGGAAAATATAACGGGTTGCAACAACTCGGATTCCCCGAATACTCTACTCAATATGGTTGGGAAGCGACATTCATGGAAATGGACTTCTTTAAACAACACGCCCAATTCAACGGGCTTCCTCAACCTGCCGAAATCGACACTATTCCGGTTGACATTGCAAAGATTAACGCCATTAAATCAAATGCCGATAGTCTGCAAAAATGGCAAAGCCAATTGGTGCGTTTCGACAGCGTGCAATGGGTAGAAGCCGGCAAACCTTATTCTGAAGCATCGGCATCGACCAATCGCTATATCAAAGATGCGAATGGCAATAAAATGCTTGTACGCAATAGTAGCTATGCCACTTTCCGCGACAAACTTCTCCCAAGCGGAACAGGTAGTGTGGTTGGTATCCTAAGCTACTACGGCACAGAGTGGCAAGTTATGCTCCGTTCAACCGACGATTGTATAGGCTTCGATGAAAGCGCTCCTGTAGTTCCCGATGCTCCAACAGGTCCGTTAAGCGAGCTCGAAGAAGACTTTGAAGGTGTTTCTTCTATCAACGACCTCCCCGGTTGGACTTCGGTTAAAATCGCCGGTGACAAAGAATGGTATTTCACCGATTTCGACAACAACACTTATGCTGCTTGTACTGCATATAAAGGTACCGACGGCAGTGGCTACGATGCTTGGTTGATTACTCCTGCTCTTAATGTCGACGAAATGGCTCAAAAGATTATGAGTTTTGAATCTCAAGCGGCATATATGGGTGGCACATTTGAAGTGTATGCAATGTCATCTACCGACCCAAATACCGCTACTCTTACAATGCTCACTTGCGACATTGCAAATCCTCCTGCAAGTGGTTATTCAGGCTTTGTTTCTTCGGGTCCGGTGTCATTAGAAGAATTCTCAGGCATTATCTATATCGGTTTCCGTTACACCGCTGAAACATCTGCTCGTTCTATGACATTCTGCATCGACAATGTGGTGATTGGCAAGCAAGGAGGCTCTTCCAACACTCCTTCAACCGGCGATGGCTCCGAAAACTCTCCATTCAGCGCTACCGATGTGCAAAATGGTGCAACAGGCACCGGTGTGTGGGTAGAAGGTTACATTGTAGGTTGGGTTGATGGTATGATTCTTGCCGAAGGAGCTAATTTCAGTGTTCCCTCAACATCTCAAACCAACGTGCTTATCTCCGACAATCCTAAGGCTACATCAGCAGCCGAATGTATTCCTGTACA
Organism: Muribaculaceae bacterium; assembly: GCA_017536215.1. Lineage (GTDB taxonomy): Bacteria > Bacteroidota > Bacteroidia > Bacteroidales > Muribaculaceae > JAGBWK01. The sequence goes on from JAFXHY010000076.1 coordinate 5,569, forward strand.
ACTACCTACGTCTATTCGTGGAGCGATCAACCTCATGGACAACCCATCTAACCTTGGAAAAAAACTTGCAATCAAAGGTAACATCACCAAATATTTTGGCGAAAATGGGGTAAAAGAAGGTACCGAATATAAACTCGATGGCAAAGCTCCTGCTACGGCCGAAACTGCTACCTATAAAAAAGTAACATCTATTACCTCAGGTAAAGAATATATCCTCGTTGCGTCGGGTAAAGCGGCTACAGCTATTACCGGAAACTATGGTTATCTTCAAGTTGTAGATGCTTCCGATAATAATGGTATTATTGAGGTTGCCCAATCTTGTGGTTTTGTGATTAAAGAAACTACAGGTGGTTACACTATCACTGATGCTAACGGTAAATATATGTATATGAAAGGAACATATAATAGCTTCAATGTTGATACCACTCTTCCTTCCGAAGGTGGTGTGTGGACCATCGCTCCTCAAGCCGACGGAACAATGATTATCACCAACGTGGCAATGAATAAGTCTATTCAATATGATGCACAATACACCTCATATGGAGCTTATCCCGATGTGAGAGGTACATTCCCCACCCTTTATGAAAAGACCAACTAATCAACACAAATAAACGAATTGCTCTATGAGAAATTTAAGAAAATATATAGGACTATTGCTCACATTCATGGCTGTGAGCATGGTGAGTTGTCAAGACGACTTTGACGCTCCGGGA
>JAFXHY010000077.1 GCA_017536215.1 Muribaculaceae bacterium
CCCTGATTTAACTGTAGGGCTATTCCATTCCGGAAGAGATTCAACAAAGACAACAGGCAACACGATAGAAAACGGGTCTATGCTTGTAGCAAAACATGTGCCGGGATTTGATATCGTCATGATGGGACATGACCACTCGCTGTTCAACTCAACAATAACCAATGATGCCGGAGAAAAAGTCGTAGTAGTCAATCCGGGGAACAATGCACGCCGAGTCGCCACCGTAACTGCGACATTCGATATTGACGATAACAGTGGAGAGGTAAGACTTACCGGAATCAATTCGGCACTCGACAAAGTAGATAATCATGCGCCGAATAGAGCGTTTATGGAAGAATTTGCCGAGCAACGAATGGCGGTTGAAGCGTTCGTATCGCAACGTATCGGACATATCGACACAGCCATGAGCACACGCGATGCCTATTTCGGTTCGTCGAGGTTTATTGATTTTATACATAGCCTACAATTAGCGATATCGGGAGCTGATATTTCTTTTGCCGCACCACTATCATTTGATGCAACAATTGACAGTGGTGATATTTACGTGAGCGATATGTTCAATCTCTACAAATATGAAAATATGCTCTACACAATGTCGCTAAGCGGACAAGAGATAAAGGATTATCTTGAAATGTCGTACGATTTATGGACCAACACGATGCAATCGGCCGACGACCATATTTTACGCTTTCGCGATGATGCCAAAGGTGAAGATATGACTCATGTGGGATTCAAATATCCATCGTACAATTTCGACTCGGCTGCCGGAATAAATTATACCGTTGATGTGACGAAACCACGAGGTGAAAAGATTACAATATTGTCGATGGCCGATGGCAGTATATTCGATTTTAATGCCACCTATAAAGTAGCAATTAACTCTTATCGAGGTAATGGGGGAGGCAATATATTGACCGAAGGAGCAGGAATTGCAAAGGAAGAATTATCGAAACGAATCGTCGCTTCAACCGATAAAGATTTGCGCTACTACCTGATGCAGTATATTATATCACATCCGGAAGTCAACGCAACAAAAATGGATAACTGGAAATTCATACCGGAAGAGATTGTAGAACCGGCAATAGCACGCGACCGCAAATTGCTATTCAACGACTAAGAAAAAATTAAGGGAAAAGTTTATAGTCCCCAATACAGAAAACAATGGGAAGTAGAACATCACGACTATCAATAATATTAGAGATATTATCGCACAACAACATCAGTTGTCAAGATGAATTGTTGAAACAATTAGCAGTAAGGGGTTATATCGTGACACAAGCGACGTTGTCGCGCGATTTGAAGAAATTGCGAACGATAAAAGTAGCCGACGACATGGGAGGCTATCGCTACATAGTGCCCGGCGACAGCGCGCTAAAGAGCACAGCCGAAGAGAGCGAATCGCTACCTACGTTGCAATCGGCACTTCACCCCGCAGCCACATCAATAGCTTTATCGGGGAACATAATGGTGATAAAGACCCGCAACGGATACGCATCCGGACTGGCCTACGATTTGGATTTATTGGCATCGCCTTTAATTTTGGGAACAATTCCGGGAGCAGATACCGTATTTGCTATCATAGCAGAAGGGGCCTCACGCAAAGCATTGTATGATTTGATGTGTAGTTTCTTGTCACGAGAAGTGATGGAAGCAGGTCGCCACTACTTTGAATGATATAGCTATAAATGTCAAAAATTGTCCGAAAAGTCCTATTTAATCTTCAATAGATTGAAAATATTGGCAGTATCATGGAAAAAAGTTGTAAAATCGGTCAAAAAAGCGTAATTTTGCATACTTTTTTATTAACATCATAAATTAATAGGACATAGGCTCAAGCGAAAAGAGTCAATAAGCAGACAAAGAACGAAATGGAAGAATCTTCACCAAAGATTGACGTAGTAGTTTCGACCGAGGAACATGTGAAATATGTAGAAGAAATCCTCGACACCATCAACCGCGCAGCAAAAGTGCGTGGAACGGGTATCGCCAAGCGTTCGCCCGAGTATGTAAAGCAAAAGATGCTTGAAAATAAGGCAGTAATCGCCTTGTGCGGAGACAAATTTGCCGGATTTAGCTATATTGAATGTTGGAGCAACAAACAATTTGTAGCTAATTCAGGATTGATTGTTGCCAACGAGTTTCGCAATCATGGCGTAGCCAAGCGCATCAAACAACGAATTTTCCAACTCTCACGCGAGATGTTTCCCAAAGCTAAGATATTCTCATTGACTACGGGAGCCGCAGTGATGAAGATGAATTTTGAATTGGGATACCGCCCCGTGACATTTGATGAATTAACCACCGACGAAGCATTCTGGCGCGGATGCGAAAGTTGTGTCAACTACGACATCCTTCAGCGCAACGGCGGGCATAAATGTCTATGCACCGGATTATTATTTGACCCGGCAGAGACCAAATATCACCCGGAATTGGCCAACAATTCAAACACAGAAGAAGAGAAATAAAACACTTTGCATTGCTGATAACCCAATTAAAACAGAATAATATCGGCAAAGCAACATAACATAGAATCAAAAAAAATAAACAAAGATATGGGAAAGAAAAAGGTAGTTTTGGCATTTTCAGGAGGATTGGATACCTCATATGCAGTGAAATACCTATCGGAAGAATGTGGATATGAAGTTTATACCGCTATTGCCAACACCGGCGGATTTTCAGAGTCAGAACTCAAAGAAATCGAACGCCGCGCATTGGCTCTTGGAGCGGTTGAACACGTAACACTTGATGTGACGAAAGAGTACTACGAACGCTCTATCAAATATATGATATTCGGCAACGTGCTTCGCAATGGCACCTACCCTATTTCAGTATCATCAGAGCGTATATTCCAAGCTATTGCAATTATCGAATATGCAAAAAGCATCAACGCAGATTGCGTAGCCCATGGTTCGACAAGCGCCGGTAACGACCAAGTGCGTTTCGACCTCACGTTCCAAATTCTCGCTCCCGAAATTGAAATCATCACTCCAACTCGCGATATGAACCTCACTCGCGAATATGAAATCAACTATTTGAAAGAACATGGATTTGAAGCTGATTTCACCAAATTGGAATACTCAATCAACAAAGGATTGTGGGGCACATCGGTAGGTGGTAAAGAGACACTTCATTCCGACCAAACACTTCCGGAAGAAGCGTATCCTACCCAGATGACAGCAACAGCCGACACTACTTTGACTATCGATTTCAAAGATGGAGAAATTGCGGGAATCAACGGTGTGGAATATGAAGATAAAGTAGCTGCGATTCAGAAACTTGAAGAGCTTACCGCCCCCTATGCTATCGGTCGCGATATGCACATCGGCGATACAATCATCGGCATCAAGGGACGCGTTGGTTTTGAAGCGGGAGCTCCTTTATTGATTATCGCAGCACATAAGATGCTCGAAAAGCACACCCTTACTAAGTGGCAACAATATTGGAAAGACCAATTGGGCACATGGTATGGAATGTTCCTCCACGAAGCTCAGTATCTCGAACCCGTA
>JAFXHY010000078.1 GCA_017536215.1 Muribaculaceae bacterium
ATCTTGTGGTGGTAGCGAAAGTGATAGTTCAGAAAGGTATTATTACGATGATTATTCTTCTGAAGAATCTGAAATAAACTTCAAAGGAGGATATGAAAGAGGACATTGCCATAACAATTATAAATATGACCATATTGATTGTTACCAATACATTCCTGATGGTTATGGATATTGTGCGAATTGTGGATGTGCAGAAAGATTTCATTATTTTAAATAAAAATTTCAGTATTAATAGTAATTAGAAGTAGCTTTGTGAGTAAAATCACAAGGCTATTTTTTATGAATACAAAAGGGGAGATTTTGAATCAAAATAAAAAATACTCCATTTTGCTTGGAGTACGATATAACCACACTGCGTCATATAATTGTTTAATATGATAAATAATCTAAAATCTATGGTAGAAAAACTGCATAATATCAAGAGAAGTGTGCAATATTCAGCGGCACATCGTTAACATTCTTTAAAATTTCTATTATATTGATTAAAAATACTACCTTTGTGTAGAAAATTATTGACCAACCGCATCGGTTGACTTATACAAATAGTTTTTATTATTTTTATCTCTCTTTTTCAGAGATTATTTATCATGGTAAAAGAAGAATTTAAAGATATAGCCCCTTTTGACGATTCTGAGTTTAAGGAAAAAATGGCTACATTGGTTACAGAACCGGGATTTGAACATGCCGTAAAGTATGCAATGCCAATGGTTGACTATCCAATATTTGCTCAGCAGTTGCTCACTATCGAAACAAAAGATGAGTTTCAATATAAAATAATGTTGCCATTCCTTGAAATGCTTGCTCAACGTACTACGTCGGGCATCACTATGGATGGTGTAGACGATAGTCATCGTAAAGAAACGTTCACATATATCTCCAATCATCGCGACATTGTCCTTGATGCATCGTTTCTTAATCTATGTTTGCTGAAGAACGAATGTCCCACCGGAGAAATAGCATTGGGCGACAATCTACTCATTTATGAGTGGATTGAGCGATTGGTAAAACTCAACAAGGGACTTATCGTAAAGCGCAATCTGCCTATCATTAAGGCATTTAAAGCAGCGAAACAACTTTCGGCATATATTAATTATTGCCACACTGATAAACACGTTTCTGTGTGGATAGCTCAACGCGAAGGGCGCGCAAAGGACTCTAATGATGTCACTCAAGAGTCGGTAATAAAAATGCTTGCACTCTCAGGCAACGATGCTATTGTTGAAACGTTGACAACACTTAATATTTGCCCTACAACAATTTCTTACGAATATGACCCGACCGACTATCTAAAAGCGACTGAATTCCTATGCAAACGTAGAAATCCCGACTATGTTAAAAGTCAGCACGATGACTTGCTAAATATGGAAACCGGTTTGCTTGGATTCAAAGGGCGTGTCCACTATCACTTGTCGCCATCAATTAACGGAATGCTTCAGAATCTCGTTGGCATTACCGACAAAATCGAACTTTTCAGCAAAATTTGTGGTTATATTGACAAGTGTATTCATCGCGGATATCGTATTTTCCCGGTTAATTACATCAGCTACGATCTAATTAACAAAACAACCCGCTTTGCCGATAAATATACGCAGGACGATATTGATGCATTCGACAAATATCTCGATCAACAATTGTCGAAGGTACGTCTTGATGATGTTAATGATGAAGAACGTCAATATATGCGCGAGATGATTATCACAATGTATGCTAATCCGCTAATTAACAAACTCATAGCAGAAGAGCAAGCATAGTAGAGCCTATCACATCCATTATCATGAGAATAAATCTTGTAGCGATAATCATTTTGCTCGTTATAAATATTCTTGTTGATATTTACATAGCACGAGCAATACGCTGTCGCATCTCACAGCGATGGATGATAAAACTTTTTTATGGCATTTGTGGCATTTCGTATGGATTAATCATTCTATTAGCAGCAATGCCATTAAGTGGGCCACTCCCCGATCCACAGTTCCACCTCTTTATGTGGTTACTATTGGCGTTTGTAGCGCTACTTGTGCCACGATATGTGTTTGTAATTATCGACCTATTGGCACACATCCCTCTACTATTCAAACGCAAGAGAAGTCGCCTTGTATCAGCTACCGCATGCATAGCTGCAGGAATAGCTATTATAATGATATTATGGGGAACATTTGTCACAAGGAAGTCGCTACAGATAAAGGACGTAACGGTAGAAATAACGAATCTCCCAAAAGCATTTGACGGATATCGTATAGTCCAGTTCTCTGATTTACACACCGGATCATTCGGAACAGACGATACTTTTATCCGCAAATTAGTTGCAGAAATCAATAAAATAGATGCCAATTTGGTGGTATTTACCGGAGATATTGTCAACCGCCATGCCAATGAAATACGTCCATTCATTAATGCATTGTCAGAAATAAAAGGGCGCGACGGACAACTTGCTGTTCTTGGCAATCACGATTATGCCGACTATTATTATACAGATAGTAATCTTCGGGAAAATGACCGTGCTCGTCTCATTAATTTCTATAGCTTAACATCTTTCGACCTCATTCTTGATGACTATCGAACAATCTATAGAGGGAATGATTCAATCGTGGTAATAGGAGTTGAGAACATTGGTCGCCCTCCATTTGCAGTATATGGCAATCTCGACATTGCCTACCCCAATCTCGACGACAACGTTACTAAAATACTACTATCTCACGACCCTCACCATTGGCACAACGATATCGCCAATCACCACAACAAAAATATAGCGCTAACACTTTCCGGTCACACACACGCATTGCAAACATGCCTATTTGGATGGTCGCCGGCATCACTGATTCATTCGGAGTGGAGTGGTCTTTATGCCGACGCTAATAAGCAACATCAGCTCTATGTCAATATCGGCATCGGCACTGTTGGCACACCGATGCGTATAGGTGCCTCTCCGGAAATTACTGTAATTACATTGCGCCAAAAGAGATAGAATCCCTTACTGAATCCACAAAATCAAGCCATGACTAAAGCCGAATATATTTCCAAAATATTATCAATAGCTGTCAACAAAATCGAATCTACAATCGACTTGCTCGACACCGGAGCTACTATTCCGTTTATAAGTAGATATCGTAAAGAGATGACAGGCGGACTTGATGAAGTTACAATCTTTGACATTGAAAGACTCGCAAACAAATATGATGAAATCGTAGCACGAAAGTCATATATAATATCAACTATTGATGCAGCAGGAGCATTGACTGAAGAATTACGCAATGCAATAGAAGCATCATTTGAGCCGACTGAGATTGAGGATATTTTTGCGCCATATAAACCGCGTAGACGCACACGCGCACAAATTGCACGCGAGCAGGGTCTTGAGCCTCTCGCCGATGCACTACTCGCTAATCAACGTACTTTTTCATTTGACAAAGATACACCCTCAGCTATCCGTCAAGCAATGAGCCTTGATGAAGCAAAAGCCGGAACATCCGATATAATAGCTGAACGCATTAGCGACTTGGCAGCCAATCGACGTGCAACTCGACAGATAATCGAACGACATGCGATTGTAAACGTTGCAATACCATTAGGCAAGGGAGAAGCTGCTGACAAATATCAGAATTACGATAAATTTTCAGGAAAATTATCACGTTTATCCTCCCACCAGACGCTCGCTATAATGCGTGGAGTCAATGAAGGAATTCTGAAAATGAAAATCGTTGTTGACGACAATCAACTCATTGATAGCATAATACGTCGCACGCTTCAACGTAATGCCAATAAAGAAGTGGCAAATTTAATTTCCGAAGCAGTAATCGACGGCTATGATCGCCTATTGCGTCCATCAATCGAGAATGAAGTCCTTACTCAAGCTAAAGAAAAAGCTGACGAAGCCGCAATACGCAATTTCGCAGCCAACCTACGCCAGATGTTACTTGCTTCACCATTGGGCAACCGACGCATACTTGCAATCGATCCCGGATTTCGCACCGGATGCAAAGTGGTCTGCCTTGACGCTAATGGTGGACTGCTTCACAATGATGTCATCTACCCTACTGCGCCAAAACTCGACATAAAGGGAGCTACAAGCAAGATTGTAAATCTTGTAGAAGCGTATAAAATTGATGCCATATCGTTGGGTAATGGAACAGCCTCACGTGAAACCGAACGATTTCTAAAGTCAATAAAATATCCTCGCAGAGTCGAAGTTTTTGTTGTTAACGAGGGAGGTGCTTCTGTTTATTCCGCATCGAAAATTGCTCGCGACGAATTTCCTGAATATGATGTAACAGTTCGCGGAGCAGTGTCAATCGGACGTCGATTAATGGACCCTCTCGCAGAACTTGTGAAAATCGACCCTAAATCGATAGGTGTCGGACAATATCAACACGACGTAAATCAAAAGAAGCTAAAAGAATCGCTTGATACAACTGTGGAAGCATGCGTTAATTCAGTTGGAGTAGATATCAACACAGCTTCGGCTCAACTACTACAATATGTAGCAGGGATAGGAGCGTCAATGGCAATGAATATTGTTGAATATCGAGCGGCAAATGGCGATTTTATCTGCCGAGAGGACATCTTGAAGGTGCCACGATTAGGGGCAAAAGCATATCAACAAGCTGCCGGCTTTTTGCGTATAAGAGGAGGAAGCAATCCACTCGACAACACGGCAGTACACCCTGAAAGCTACCATATTGTCAAAGCTATGGCTAAAGATGCCGGAGTTGATATCGACAATCTTATTAAACGCCCTGACTTAGTCAAATCACTTGATTTAAATCGCTACGTCAATGATAAAGTAGGGCTCCCGACACTCAACGATATCATTTCCGAACTTGAGAAACCGGGGCGCGACCCTCGAACACAAGCAAAAGTGTTCTCTTTTGATGAAAATATATCCTCAATCGACGACTTATTGCCGGGAATGGAACTTCCGGGCATAGTAAACAACATTACCGACTTTGGAGCATTTGTTGATATCGGTGTGCATGAAAGTGGCTTATTGCACCTGTCACAGATAGCAACAAAATATATTAAACACCCGTCGGAGGTATTGAAACTATATCAGCACGTTAAAGTCAAAGTTCTCGAAGTTGACAAGCGTCGCAAACGAATCTCGCTATCGATGAAAGACGTTTCACAGCAAGGAGTATGATAACGGCAGAGGGTAATAACGACGTAATTATTATGTTGGGGTGCAACATTGGCGATTGTAGCGTCAACCTCGACAAGGTAACTGAAGCATTGCGGAAATACATTGATATTGATGCCTCGTCCCCCATTATTAGTAGTCCGGATATAACAGGGAAAAGTTCCGACTATCTAAATCGTGTTCTACACGGGAAATCAAAACTCACACTTGACGAGCTCAAAACGGCAATAAAGCAAATTGAAATATCAATGGGACGCAATCGGTCCACACCTTCTGAAGTTATAATCGACATAGACATAGTCATCTTCAACTCCAATATCATAAAACCCTCCGAATACAACACACCACACTTTCAGACGCTTTATGAAAAATTGGGACTTCCATTATTGAGGAATTGAGAAAAAATAGCTAACTTTGGCAAAAAATTATCCTCCTCTGAGTACAAATTTATGAAGAAAAAGAACCTAATACTCCGCTCATTGTCGGGAATTGTATATGTAGGGGTGCTAATCGGAGCCATCTTGTCGGGAGGTATTTGGATAACTCTTCTTACAAGCGTTTTGGCAGCGATTGGTATCTACGAGTTTATATCAATGACAAGCGAGGAGAAAATGCCTCGTTTTGCAACATTGCTCGACATCTCTGCAGCCATTATTCTTCAAGTTGCCGCAGGGTCCTACTTTAACGGAACACCAAAATCACTAATGTCCTTATTGATAGTGTATATATTGCTAATTGTGGCTCGTTTGGTGTCACAACTATATGCTATCAACCGCAATCCCGTTAACTCGCTATCTCACTCAATGATGGCTCAAATGTATATAGCACTGCCATTAGCGATGCTAACAATGTTATGCAATATCACTACGCCGCAAGTAGCACTTGCCGTACTCATATTTATTTGGGTGAATGACACCGGAGCATTTTGCACAGGGTCGACAATCGGTCGACACAAACTCTTTGAACGAATCTCACCAAAGAAGACATGGGAAGGGTTCTTTGGCGGATTGTTTTTTTGTGTAATCGCAGCAATCATAATGCATAGCTGTTTTGAACAATATTATGCTATGCTAAGCATTGGACAAATGTGTGTATTAGGCATATTAGTGTCAGTATTTGCAACACTCGGTGACCTTGTTGAGTCGCTAATCAAACGCACCTGCGGAGTTAAAGATTCCGGCAAATTGATTCCCGGACATGGAGGTATCCTCGATCGTATAGATTCAATCTTGTTGGTTGTCCCGGTAGCTCTGATATTTTTTCTATAAACTCACCCAATTTATAATATAACGAAACTACATA
>JAFXHY010000079.1 GCA_017536215.1 Muribaculaceae bacterium
ACCCAATAATATTTATCGGTATCGGGGGCATCTGAATAATATGCTGTGTAGTAAGCATACGCTCCCGCCACGCTTAAGGGTGCGTCCCAATTACCATTGCCTCCCAAATCGGGGCTCACAACGGGTGGATAGTCATAATTGACATCGCACGAGGTAATTCCAATGCCGGCAGCAAGAGATATTACCGACGCGTATAATATTTTATGAAGTTTCATATTACGTTTTTCTTTTGTTTGTTATCGTGTTTAGCGCATCTTTGTTTTTTCTCTTGGATACACTGTTTAGAAACGTATACCGACGTTGAGGAACAGACGTATACCCTGTGCATATTGATATTTGTTGGGGTATTTCTGTGCGTCGTAGTTGGTGTAGTCGAAACGACCTTGCTGATAAGCGTTGGTCATGATTTCGCGATTGTTGAGCAAGTTAGTTGCCGAAAGGTTGAAGTTCATCGACATTGAGCGATTGATATTTACAACCTTGCCGATTGATGCGTTGAGCACGAAGGCATCATTCATCTTATCCTGTGAAGCAAGTGAGCGCATCTTAGCTTCAAGCTCGTCAGGATTGGGATAGTGTTGCCACAAATCCTTAAGCTCTTCATGGCGGATAGGTGATATCTGCACATAGGCATCGCCCATCCATGATGCGTTAACATTGAAGTACCACTGTTTGGGGGCTGCCCAATCAAGACCTACGTTAACTGCGGTTTGAGGTGTGCCTCCTACGAAGAAGTTATTAAGGTATACTGTTGTTTCAATATCCGCCATCATACCATTTTCATATGAACGAACACCGGTCGGACGGTTTTTATATTGATAGCGTGCGTAGGTCCCTGCCAATGTGGCGGTCAACGATGGCGTAATCTTATATGCCATACCAAGCTCAACACCTTTATGCTGGCGACGTACTCCTTTGAGTACATAGTTCATAAATGTGCCATATTGGTCATCGTAGTATGAGAATCTTTCTGTCATGTCGCTCATGTGGGTCCAATATGCTGTGATCGACCCGCGGAAGCGACGATAATTCCATGTATATGAAATGTCACCGGTGATTATACGTTCGGGCGATAATCCGCTGATAGCGTCATCTTTGATACGCGGTGAGATGTATGAGTATTCAAAGAGCGGGGCGCGAGTTTCATATGATGCGTGTGCTGTGATGAAGTTGCGACCATCAATTTTATAAGTTGCACCTGCTTTAAATGCTCCGGTGTCAAATCGATGTTCCTCACCTTTGCCGTATGAGTTCTCGGGGGCACGTCCGTTGCGCATATGTCCGTCGCGTTGGAATTTGGTGTATTGCAATTTCAAGCCGTAGTTGATATCCCATTGGGGCAAGGTTATCATGTTTTGCAACCATCCGGTCACTTGTAGTGCATTGATAGTGTAATCATAACCGAAACGGTCACCTTCTCCTACTCTACGGTTGGGATTATTCAAGTCGTTTTGAAGTACGGTGGGGTCGCTGGGGAAGTCGCGTTCGGCAAAGGTGTCGATATCGCGCCAATATTCTCCGCCCAATAGGTCGCGTACGGTCTTGTAGTAGTCGGCCGATGTCTGATTAATCTGAAGACCACCTTGCAAACTCATATTGTCGTTGATGCGATGGTTCACTGTTGAATTCAAGTGGAATTGGAGTTGGTCGGTCACACGATTTTCAAATACATAGGCACTTCCAATGCGTTGCTCGAAGGGTAGACCTTCTTGCTCCATGTTGGCAAAATAGTTTGCTTGATACATTGCATCCCAGTTGATTTGGCGGTCAAAAGGTACGCGGCTGCCGTCGGGGGCAATTGAATATCCGTTGCGCCATGCATCTGCCACCATTTCTGATTCTGCGGTTGGCATGCCATCCTCAAAGTAGGTTGAAGGCAGACGCTTGTAGTAGTCGGGGCGTTGGTCGGGTGAGTTTCCGCTACGGCTTATACCGGTTGTGCTGTAGCGAGCTTTTCTTAAGGCTACACCGGTGTTTACTGTCGTACGGTCATTCTTGAATATCCAGTTGAGCATCGCTGTCGGGTCGAACTGTTCAACAACTTTTGCCGAACGTTTTTTGCCGGCTTGCCAGCCCCAGTTGGGGTTATATTGATTGTCACCAACAAGGTCAAACACTTCTTGATATGATGCTCCGGTTGCTCCGCGTTGTATCGGTGCTCCAAATGCTGTCAAGGTTAATGAGTGATTCTTGTTAAACTCTTTTTCAAGAGAAATGAAAGCACCGAAAGAGTTGTAGAATGTACCATCTACAACGCCCTCATCGGCCCATCGTCCAATTGCACTGACGGTCAATCCCCATCCTTGCTCGTTGATGCCGGTTGAATATGTCGCCATTGCACGAAGCATATAGTTGGAGTTGGTGTAGGCTACAGAGCCGTTGAATCCGGGTGAATAGCTTGATGTGATGGTGTTGAAGTTGGTTGAACCTGCGATATCTCCAAATCCGTAGGCTGCAGCTCCAACTCCGATAGTGTTGGTGCGATTGCGGAATGCGCGTGAGGTCATACCTCCCAATGTCGAATAGCTGAATCGTCCGCGTCCCAAATCATTAAGCTCGATACCATTCAAATATACTGTTTGGTATTGTGAATCAAGACCGCGATAACGGAAATACATAGGTTGGAAATCGTAGTTTGTCGCACTATAGTAAATGTCGTCCGACGCTCCGGAGAGGGTTTGGATTGACTGTGCGCCACCTTCTTCTTCGTCGAGGACATTTTCGTCGTACCACATATCTTGGGCTTCTTCATAATAGCTTGAAGCACTATCTATGCCGGTCATTTTGATTGTGCCGGCATTTACCGTTTGATTAGCAAATAATTCCAACGACAATGTTGCGTCATTGTAATTGTAGGCAATCACTGTTAGGGTTGTAGCTCCCGGTTGTGCATTCGAAATGAGGAAGTCTCCAGCAGGACCGGTTGTTACCGTTATCCCTTGATTTTCAAGCGTAACAATAGCTCCCGCTACCGGATTTCCGGTGTCGGATTCTACTACGCTTCCACTCACCGCTGCTCGTTGAGCAATCGCGGGTACTGCTGCTGTTAACAGCATAAGTAGGAACAGTTTAAGTTTCATAAATTTATATGGTTAGTTATTATATTTTGCCTTGATATTAGATTCTATATTTAATGATATTGGATAATCCACATAAGGAATGTCAAAATTATTTAAAAATTATATTTCCACCAAATTTTTATAATAAGATTTTTGTTAAATCAAGAGTTTGCTGTTTAGAGTGATTAATTGAGCTTATTTGCGGCTGAAACTTTATCCTATTTAATGTTGTTTCAATATTATACAACAATACGTGATTTGTTTATGTTGACGGTTGCTTCTTTAATTCCATCTCATGATGTCGCTCATTGGCTCATTGGAATAGCTGAATCGGTTTGTCGATTTTTCGGCCTTCCTGCCGATAGTTTTGTCGTGCAGGTGGGCTACATTGTCCTCGTCGGAATTCTTGCGTTGTCTATAGGCTACATAGTTCGTTTTATTGCCGTAAAATCATTGCATCACATAATTCGCAAACGCGCTTCAGGTGTCGCTAAAGCTATTGTCGACAATAAGGTTATAGCTCGGTGTGCCCTTGTTATTCCTCCTATTGTCATAATTATTCTCCTGCCACTCGCTTTTGATTCAACTTCGTCGCTTCTATCCATATCGCGTAATCTTGCTTATGTATATTTGGCTATTATGATTGGTGTAGCTGCTAATGCAATCATTGCACTTACATGGCACAACTATAATGTGCGTATCAATCGAAACAACCATCCGCTTAAGGGAGTGATGAACGTTGCTAAAGGCATTGTGTGGATAATTGTCGCAATAGTCAGCATTTCGATTCTTATCCATAAATCTCCATTAGCTTTACTTGGCGGGCTTGGTGCATTTGCCGCGGCTCTGATGTTGATTTTCAAAGACTCGTTATTGGGATTTGTTGCCGGATTACAATTGTCGAGCAACGATATGTTGCGCGTTGGAGATTGGATAGTGGTCCCTTCTACAATCGCCAATGGCATAGTTATAGATGTTTCGCTCACTGTGGTTAAAGTGCAAAATTGGGACAATACAATAGTGATGCTACCCCCATATTCGTTGGTCTCCGCTCCTTTTCAAAATTGGCGTGGTATGTCCGACTCCGGGGTTCGTCAAATTGATAGAAGTATTATCATTGATACCACTACGATTATTCCAATTACCCCTGAACTTCTTGATAAAATTACCGAAAAATTCCCTGAATTACGCGCCTACGTTGCTCGACGAAAAGCTGAGTCAGAGTCCGGACATCCTATGGAATTTAATGGAGGTACAGCTCCTGTAAATGGCACTATTGATACCAATCTCGGACTTTTAAGAGCCTATCTATGCTCATATCTGTTAAATCACCCGGCTATTGCTCACGACCAAAATATCATCGTCAGGATAATGCCTGTTAGACCGGAAGGAACTCCTCTCGACATTTATTGCTTCACCTCAACTACCGACTGGCTTGCCTACGAAGCTATCTGCTCTCAGTTGCTGGAACATGTAATTTCTATTTCTCCAATTTTTTCTTTGCGTCTTTCATCTATTTGCTATCTCTAAAATGCTCAGTAGTTATTACTATTAGTAAATTTTGCAAGGTGAGTATTTTGGATTAACTTTGCACTACGTTAATATGTTGTGTAAACGTTATTTTTTTATCGATATGCAAAGAAAAGATTTTGAAATAATGGCGCCTGTGGGGAGTTTTGAGTCGCTCCATGCTGCTATTAATGCCGGAGCCGATGCTATATATTTTGGCGTTGAAGGTCTTAATATGCGCGCTCGTTCATCGGCCAATTTTACCCTCGATGATCTTCGCGACATCGCTGCAACGTGCCATGATGCAGGTGTGAAAACCTACCTCACAGTCAATACCGTCATCTACGACTCGGAACTTGAAAAATGCCGTGAGATATGCCGAGCCGTGCGTGAAAGTGGCATTTCGGCAGTAATAGCCTCTGATATTGCTGCTATTACTATTGCGCGCAGTGAGGGTGTGGAGGTGCATATTTCAACGCAGTGCAACGTCACCAACATTGAAGCTGTTCGTTTCTACGCTCAATGGGCTGATGTAGTGGTGCTTGCTCGTGAACTTAACCTCGAACAAGTAAGTGCCATTCATAAAGCAATCATTGAGGAAGATATACGTGGACCTCACGGAGATTTAATTCGCATTGAAATGTTCTGCCACGGCGCGTTGTGCATGGCTGTTTCAGGGAAATGTTACTTAAGTTTGCATCAAATGAATTCGAGCGCAAATCGTGGCGGTTGCACTCAAATATGCCGTCGCACTTATAATGTGACCGACCTCGAAACCGGAGATGAACTTGCCATTGACAACGAACGCATCATGTCACCTAAAGACTTGAAAACAATTCATTTCCTTGATCGTATGATTGATGCGGGGGTGACAGTGTTTAAAATTGAAGGACGTGCGCGTGGTCCGGAGTATGTAGCTACCGCTGTAGGCTGCTACAACGAAGCTCTTAACTCTATAATCGACGGCTCTTATGGTCAAGAAAAAGTTGATGCATGGGACGAACGCCTACGTCGTATTTTCAATCGTGACTTTTGGAACGGGTACTATCTTGGGCAACGATTGGGTGAATGGTCGGGGAAATATGGCTCCTCTGCCACTCGCACAAAAGTCTACATGGCTAAGGCAACGCGCTATTTCCAGCGTCTGGGTGTTGCTGAATTCCATATGGAGTCGGGGGAACTACACCGTGGCGATACTATCTTGATTATTGGACCGACTACCGGAGTGCTCGAACTTGAACTTGAGGAAATGCGACTCGACTCCGGTCCTGTCGACACTGTCGTTAAAGGGGATAACTTCTCTATTGCCGTGCCGGTCAAAATTCGTCAATCCGACCGATTGTATCTTTGGCGAGTTAACCCTTGATTTGATTGCAAATTGTTTTAAATGAGATATATTTTATTTCGATATAGTACAAATTCACATTTTTATTTTATCTTTGCAAAATCGTAACCAATCATTTTAACCATAAAGATGGACTATAGTTTACTTGATTTTTTATGCCTTATAGGAGCGGTAGGATTGTTCCTATATGGAATGAAGGTGATGAGTGAAGGCCTTCAAAAAGCCGCGGGCGACCGTCTACGCAATATTCTTGGCGCTATGACGCGCAATCGTTTTACCGGTGCAATGACCGGTTTTTCTATTACCGCTTTGATTCAAAGTTCTTCGGCATCTACTGTGATGGTAGTAAGCTTTGTGAGCGCCGGATTGATGACTCTGGGGCAGTCGGTTGCGGTAATAATGGGCGCAAACGTGGGTACTACAGCTACAGCATGGATTATCACACTCTTTGGTTTCAAGGTTGATATTGCAGCATTTGCCTATCCTCTTATTGCATTCTCCATCCCATTGCTTTTCTCAAGCCGAAGCCGACGTAAGTCGATTGGTGAAGTAATTCTCGGCTTTGCTCTCCTTTTCATCGGATTGAATACAATTGAGGCAAATGTCCCCGATTTGAAAGCAAGCCCCGATATTTTCGACTCCTTACAGCATTATGCCGACTTGGGGTATGTTTCGGTTTTGCTATTTTTGGGTATAGGAATAATTACCACGATGATTATTCAATCATCGTCGGCAGCAATTGCTATTGTCTTGATTATGTGTACAAAAGGTTGGATTACATTCGACCTTGCTTGTGCAATGATTCTTGGTAGCAATATCGGTACCACTATCACCCCGATTATAGCATCTTTAGGCGCAAATCTCGCAGCTAAACGTGCCGCAATGTGCCACTTGCTCTTTAACTTGCTCGGCACAATTTGGACTTTGGCGGTGTTCTATCCGTTTGCTGATTTGGCAGTATGGGTGACTGAAGCATGTGGTCAAGGTGACCCCTGCGCTTTATATAGCTACACTGGTAATGACCCCAAGGTAATTGCTGAAATGGCATTGAGCGCATCATTCGGCTTGTCAATTTTCCATACTATTTTCAATGCCATCAACCTTTCTATTATGATTTGGTTGACAAAATATTATGTTAAAATCGTTGAATGGTTGTTGCCTGCTAAACATAAGGGAGACGATGAGTTCCATCTCAAATTCATATCTACCGGTATGCTTTCGGCTTCTGAACTCAATATCACTCAAGCTGAGAAAGAAATTTCAGTTTATGCCGAGCGAGTCAATAGAATGTTGACTATGGCCAAAGAGTTGGTTCACACGAAAGGAGATACTGAAGATTTTAATAAACGCGCATCTCGATTGGAGAAATATGAAGATATTTCCGACCGAATGGAGATTGAAATTGCAAGCTATCTTAATCGTTGTGCCGAAGGCCGACTCTCAAATGAAGGTAAGCGTCGCATTTCGGCTATGTTGGCTATTATTTCTGAAATTGAAAGTATTGCCGACAGCTACGCCGGTGTTGATAAGATATTGCAGCGTAAGCAAGTAAGCCATGTTCATTTCAACGAAGAAATTCACCGCAATATTGACACAATGTTTGAATATGTGCAACGCGCTATGGACAACATGCTACTTTTGTTGCGCAACCTCGAAAACAACACCCCGGAAGATGTAATCGCATCTTATAATATTGAGCGTGAAATCAATAACATGCGCAATAATCTTCGTGCTACTAACATCGAAAATATTAAAGAACAACACTACGAATATCCTGCAGGTATATTCTATATGGATATCGTGTCTACGCTCGAAAAAACCGGAGACTATATTATTAATGTAGTTGATACGATTAAAAAAGAATTTCTAAATAAGGAAATATAGAGCGATGAAAGAAAAAAGAGCAGTAACCATTTATGGCGCGTCGTCGCCACATGTAGCTCATAACTATAAAGACGCAGCTCATGCGCTTGGTCAAGCACTTGCTGCCGCCGGAATGAATTTGGTTTCCGGTGGTGGACGAGAAGGATTGATGGCGGCTGCTATTAACGGCGTACTTGATGCCGGTGGTAAAGCCATCGGCGTCTTGCCCGATTTTATGGTTGAGAGGGGTTGGAATCACCCCGGACTTTCCGAAATGATTATAGTTGGCTCTATGCATGAAAGAAAACAGACTATGGCGTCTCTTTCGTGTGCGGCTATCGCATTGCCGGGGGGGTGCGGTACTTTTGAAGAACTTCTTGAAATCATTACTTGGCGTCAATTGGGACTGTATCAAGGGCATGTGGTAATACTTAATGTAGATGGCTATTACGACCCTTTGATAGGTATGCTCGACCGCTCAATAGCCGAGCGATTCATGAATGATGACCATCGTAAATTATGGTATGTGACTGATTCGGTCAGCGATGCTATTGCCCACATTTTGAAACCGGTTGAGATAAGAGAATTTTCTCAAAAATTGGAAATTAAACATTAATTTAGTTCCATAATCCCTCTTACGTGTCGCTCCTATCGCACGTCGATGATATGAACAATGAGTTTTTGCAACATAGTGTAGAACTCGATGCACCCTTTTCCGTTGAAGAGTGCCTCGTGACGTCTTCCAATCCTTTGACTTCTTATTTGTCGGGCATTGAAGGAACACCGCGCCCTGTTGGATATGGCGAAAACTCGTGGTTATCGTCGATAATTGTAGCGATGTTAGTGATTATTGCACTTAACATAAATCATTGTCGTCAGCTATTCAAAAATTTTCGTCATAATCTTCTTGGTATAAGGCAACGGGCCAACGCTTTCGACAATAAAACGACAAACGAATTGCGTACCCTTTTTATCATCATACTTTTGTTGTGTATGAGTGAAGGAATTCTATTATTCTCGTGGGGTACATCGTCGGGTTTAGTAAAAGAAGGTGTCGGTGCTTTGCCGATGACGATGTTGTTGGCAGCAGTCTCTATGGGGTATTATCTTTGGCAGCTTGCGCTTTATAAAGTGATAGGATATGCTTTTGCCGATCGCGAAGCTACACGACATTGGATTTCCGGTTTCAACTCCTCGCAAGTGCTGTTGTCGATGCTTCTGATTGTTCCGGCGTTGATGGCGTTATTCTACTCCGGAATGACCAAAACAATGCTTGTTTTGTCCGTTTTGTGCTATATTTTGGCCCGAATTTTATTTATTTGCAAAGGTTTTAGAATTTTTTTTACTAATTTCGGGTCTTTGCTTTATTTTATTTTGTATCTTTGCGCTGTGGAAATTATACCCATATTAATTTTGCGCAGATTGTCCATATTTCTTCTGCGAGATTTAAACAACTTCCTATAATTTACAGCGTGAAAATAAAAAAGATTTTAGTATCTCAACCAAAACCGACCTCTGATAAATCTCCGTATTTCGATATAGCGCAGCGTCATGGTGTTGAGGTAGTATTTCGCCCCTTTATTAAGGTGGAAGGCCTAACAGCAAAGGAATTCCGTCAGCAAAAAATCAATATTCAAGAATTTACGGCAGTGATTTTTACTGCACGTACGGCTATTGATCATTTCTTCCGTATCAGTGAAGAATTGCGTATTACCATTCCCGATACTATGAAGTATTTCTGTACAACAGAAGCAATTGCTCTTTATCTGCAGAAATATATTCAGTATCGCAAACGCAAAATCTTCCACGCTTCAACCGGGAAATTAGCTGATTTGCTCCCATTCCTTGCCAAGCATGCAAAAGAGAAATTCCTTTATGCTATTTCCGATGTGCATAAAGATGATTCTTGTGTTCTTGATGAAAAAATCAGCTACACAAAAGCGGTGATGTATCGCACCGTCAGCAACGACTTCACTCCGGAGGAGCAGTTTGACTACGATATGTTGCTATTCTTCAGCCCTTCAGGTATTGATTCGTTGAAAAAGAATTTCCCCAATTTCGAGCAAGGTGATATTAAAATGGGTTGCTTTGGAGCTTCAACCGCTAAAGCCATTAAAGATGCCGGGTTCCGTCTTGACATGGAAGCCCCAACGGAAAAAGCCCCATCTGTGACCGCGGCTCTTGATATGTATCTGACTGCGCAAGAAGCTTGATAGGACTTTCTTAATATTGTAAAAGCCATAAACATAATAATATATATCAGCGGTTGATGAATTATTTGTCGACCGCTGATGTTTTTATTTATTTGTTTGTGCTATAAATAAATTGTACTGAAAATTAAAAGAGTAACAGAAATTTCATTACCTTTGTGTGGTAACCGTAGCGGGTCGAATCCTATCATGAAAAAAGTATTGATTATCTTCGGTGTTATATTGTTGTGTTTGGCGTCGGTTTCAGATGTCGATGCTAAGCAACGCTCTTCAAAAAGCGTTAGAAAGCAACAACAACTCACCGAGCAGAAAATAAAAAAGACCGACCGACAAATTAAAGAGAACGAACGTCAACTCAAAACAAAGCTCAACGACCTCAATAGATTGCAGGCCGAATCACAATCGCGTACTGCGACAATTGCACGCTTGCAACTTTCGATTGATTCAATTGAAATCGCAACTCAGGCCACTCGCGATTCTATTGCAGTGCTCGACTCAAATTTGACTAATTTGAAAATTGTTTTTGCCGACGTGTTGCGTAATTCGCGGAGGTCGAGAACATCAATGACTAATCTCGCATTCATTTTCTCCTCAAATTCTTTTACTCAAGCTTTCCGACGAGCAAATGCGCTGAAACAGTTCTCTAAATGGCGTGAGCGTAAGGTTGACCAGATTAATGAGGTGAAAGCTCAACTTGATGAGCGCGAACGTTATTTGGACACGTTAATGGTGCAAAATCGTACACTCGTTCAGCGATTGGCAATGCAGCAAAATCAATTGGCTCAGCGCAAATCCGAAACCGATAAGATTATTTCCTCACTTAAAGGGAAAAATAAGGACCTAAAAAAGCTATTACGCAAGCAACAGAAGCAAGCTGCCGACCTTGATAGAGAATTGGAACGTATTATTCAGGAAGAGCAGCGTCGCGCCGAAGAAGAACGACGTAAAGCAGAGCAACGTCGTCGTGCAGAGGAAGAACGACGTAAGGCCGAAGAAGCCAAGAAAAAAGCGCAGTCCGACGATAAAGCAAAGAAAGGCTCTCCTGCCCCTGAAAAGGTGGTGCCAAAGCCCGATAAGAAAGCATCCGACACTCCCAAACTATCTTCCGACTTTGCTGCCAACAAAGGGCGACTAAGCTATCCCGTTAATCCTCATAAGATTGTTAAACGTTTTGGTCGTCAGCAGCACCCACTCCACAAAAATGTTATGACCGACAATGCCGGTATCGATATGGAAACTATGAGCGGAGCGCAAGTGGCATGTGTTTTTGATGGCGAAGTCTCTGCTATAATTTGCCCCGACGGCTACAACAACGTGGTGCTGGTGCGTCATGGTAATTACCTCACCGTTTATGCTAATCTTGGCACTTTATCGGTGCGTCGTGGCGACAAAGTAAGAACCGGACAGACCCTCGGCACTGTTTTTGTCGATACTTCCGATAATAATCGCTCGATTCTTCATTTCGAAATCAGAAATGCCGCTAATGCGAAATCAATAACTAAAGAAAATCCCGAGTCATGGCTGCGGTAGATAAGAGTGGCAACGTCTCAGGTAAAGTTGTCAAAACAATGTGGCTATTTTCGTGGGTCCAACTTGTGTCTATCGGTTGTGGTGTCATTCGGACCAAACTTGTAGCTCTTTGGTTAGGCACTATCGGAGTTGGTGTTTTCGGCTTATTTAATATTGCCCTTGATTCTATCACCACTTTGACTCAGCTTGGCATACGTCAAAGCCCGGTGCGGAATATCGCTGCCGCTAAAGATGAAAGTGCATTGTGTCGAGTCGTTGCCGCAGTGAAGCGCTGGGCTTGGCTACTTGGTATTATTGGTGCTTTTTTGACTTTAATTTTTTCGCAACAGTTGAGCCAACTGACCTTTGGCTGTGAAAAATACACTATCGGATTTATAATTCTGTCGGGTGCTGTAATGATGTCGGCTGTGACCAACGGACAGCTTGCAATAATGCAGGGTATGGATAAACTCAATCGGTTGGCAAAAGCTACCGTATGGGGCACAATAGGAGGATTGGCTGTGTCTGTGCCATTGTATTACTATCTTGGCGAAGATGGTATAGTTTGGTCGATTTTGGCTTATTTTGCTTGTCAGGCTTTAGCGGTTTATTTTTTGCGCGTCAAGAAAATTGAGGTGGGCAGGACCATGCCGATGCTCTCTAATACTACACTATTGGCTGAAGGTAAAGAGTTTATTACTCTGGGGATATATATGACCTTGTCGGTTTTTATAGCGATGGCTGTTAATTATATATTTATGGCCTATCTCAATCATGAAGCCGGCATTGACTTTGTCGGGAAATATCAAGCCGGCTACACAATTGTGAATAAGTATTTAGGTTTGTTGTTTACTGCAATCGGTCTTGAATTTTTCCCTCGTATCAGCAAAGTACAATCTTCGGTGAGAAGGGTGTCAATATTTGTCGGTCATGAGGTTTTTGTTGCTGTTTTGGTAATACTGCCCGGAGCAACGTTGATGATGACATTAGATGATGTGATTATCAGATTGCTATATAGTAGTGAATTTGATGCCACTGCCGGATATGTCAGTGCAGCATTGATAGGGACTGTCTTTAGAGCTGTTTCGTGGTGCATGGCCTATACATTGCTTGCTCGAGGCGATGGTCGCATCTATCTGCTGACCGAGAGCTTGAGTGGAGTGGCATTTCTGTTGCTGAGCTATTGGGGGTATCATTGGGGCGGACTTTACGGCTTAGGATTGGCATATAGCGCTTGGTATGTGATTTATACCTTGATTGTCGGTATTGTTTATTTCTCTCGATATAAAATGAGCCTTAATCGTCGGGTTGTGCTGTTGTCGATGGTGGCGATGTTGTTAATGGCAGGTTGCGCATGGGCACGTATCGAGGATATTCGATTTATTCCGGCGTTAGTTGCGATTATCTCATCGATATTAGCCCTTAAGGTGATTAAAAAGATGATTGCCTCACGTCGTCGGAGCGACAATGGTTAATTCATTGAAACTTATATTTAAATAAATTTATATGGCACAACTACTTTCTACTCATATACAAGTCAATGGTTTGCAGCTCAAAGGCTTTCACGGAGTCTTAGAGCAAGAAA
>JAFXHY010000011.1 GCA_017536215.1 Muribaculaceae bacterium
CAATTCCTAAATATCGCCGGCATTGGCCCTATTTTCGGAGCTATAATGGGGGTTATGTATGGACCGGCTGCATTCCTTTGGATTGCTCTCGGCACTATTTTCGGCGGTGCTGTCCACGACTTCATTTCTGCAATGATTTCGCTACGAAACAATGGCAAATCATTACCTCAGATTGTTGGTATGGAGCTTGGCAAAAAAGTACAAGCCGTAATGGGATTTTTCACCGTTTTCCTCTTGATTATGGTGGTTGCTGTATTCGTCACTACTCCTGCCGGACTGCTTGCCAATCTCACTCCCGAACATCTCGACGCCACATTCTGGGCTGTCGTTATTTTTATCTATTACATCCTCGCAACATTGCTTCCGGTCGACAAACTTATCGGCAAGTTATACCCCATTTTCGGTTTCGCACTCCTAATCATGGCTGTCGGCATTTTAGTCTATCTCATTTTCGGCGACGTTGATATTCCGGTCGACATTAACGAGGGATTTGCCAATCGACATGCCAACCCCGACAAAGCCCCACTATTCCCAATGATGTTCGTATCTATCGCTTGCGGGGCTATTTCAGGCTTCCATGCCACTCAATCACCCATGATGGCTCGTTGCTTAAAGAATGAAAAGATGGCTCGCCCGGTGTTCTACGGCGCTATGGTAGCTGAAGGTATCGTTGCTTTAATTTGGGCTGCCGCTGCCGTCGCTTTCTGCGGTTCGTTTGAGGGTATTGCCAAATTCCTTGCAGCCAACAACAATGAAGCCGGAGTGCTCGTCGATGCCGTTTGCCACAATTGGCTCGGCGCTGTGGGTGGGCTTCTTGCTATTCTTGGTGTTATTGCAGCTCCGATTACTACCGGCGACACCGCAATGCGATCGGCTCGACTTATTATTGCCGACTCTTTCTCTATCAGCCAATCTACCGTCGTGCGACGCCTTTTGGTTACACTTCCAATCATTGTTGTCGCATTCCTTCTCATGCAGATTGACTTTACAGTGCTTTGGAGATACTTCGCGTGGAGCAACCAGACTCTCTCTGTGTTCACTTTGTGGGCGGTAACGGTCTACCTCGCGCGTCGTCGCAAAAATTTCTATATCACCATATTCCCTGCCATGTTCATGACTATGGTATGCTTCAGCTACATCCTCTTTGCGCCTCTTGGACAACCCATGGATGATATCGGACTTCCCATCAACACGGCAATTATTATTTCAGGCATTATCACTTTAGCATTCCTCGCAATGTTCATGCGCTGGTATCGCCTTTCTTCTAAAACAGCATCTAATTTTAACTCATAAATCTAAAATCCCATGAACCAAACTACGCCTAAAATCAGCGGCAATCTTACAGGTGCGGCTTTCGGAGCCTCCCTCGCCATGCTCCCGATTGCAGTTATTATGTTATTATCTATTTTCGAAATTTTCAAAGGCGGAAGCGAAAGCTTTGGAAAAGCAATAATAATATTACAATTTATCGGTTGCCTTATTTGGGCAGGATGCATCGTTGGTGTTTTTAATAATGCAAAAAAGTTAAATGTTTCAACCGGAGGATTGGCTCTTTGTATTCCCGGGATTATCATTGGTGGCATTCTGCAAATAATCGCTGTTGTCGAACCTGATTTAATAGCTAAGTTCATACGTTTTGGAAATGGCGATGTTGATGCTTTCTTTATAATTTTACTAATCACAATCGTTGTCAATCTTCCTCTCGCAATTGGGACATTAATGGTAGGGAAAAATCTTCATGCTCTACGAAGAGCATCTTTCGGATATATTCTCCTTTCCTTTTTCCCATTAATCATGCTGTTGATTTTTGAAATTTTCATAAAACGAAGCTACGGCTATTACGGATACTCTTCTAACACCGACACGGCAATTATCATTACCGCAATTCTACTTTTTTTACTTATCCTTTTATGTGTTAATGGCTGGTGGTGTGCAATATCCAATGCTCGTGAAATTGAGGAAGACCACCAAGAGCCTGAAAACTACTCTTACACTTCGCAGCCCACATATATCGAACAGCCGGCTACACCTTCTTATTCTCAACAATATTCTGCGGTTCCGCCGGTGCCACCCACACCTCAAAACTATCATCCTGCACCACAACCGGCTCAACAATCCAACGGAATCACCGAAGCTCAACGCAACCTTCTCATGGGCATGAGCGATCAGGAACTGAACAACGTGGTGAACAATCCCTCCCTCTACACCAATAAAGCGTTTGTTGATGAAGCAGCGAAAATCCTAACAAAACGCCGAGCTTGGGAAATGATTAAGGACTACTCCGACGAGCAACTTCTAAGCATCGTTCACGACAACATTCAAGACTTTGCCTATGAAGTGCTCGACGCTGCGTCTATGGAACTTTTCTCGCGCGAAGCCCCCGCCTTTGTCAACGAAATTAATGCGCTTGGAACAGAGGAATTGATTGGCATTATCAACAACCCCAATGCTTACTACGACGGATATGTTCGCGCTGCTACTCTCGTGCTTTCCAATCGACAAAACAATCCGCCACAAGCATAACCTCAACATTTTATCATCTGTAAAACGAAATGACTACAATCGAAGAGACCAAAATCACTCTCGCCCCTATCGTTACCGACAGCGACCTCAACATCGCAAAGGAAATATATTTAGATGCATTCCCCCCTGCCGAACAACGCCCTTGGGATAAAATACTATCCCGTTGCGATGGGAAGCTCAATCTCACCGGCATTTTCCTCGGGCAACGAATCGTCGGCATCATCACAAATTGGAACTTCGATAATTTTCTATATGTGGAGCATTTCGTAATTGACCCAACAATGCGTAGCCAAGGAATTGGTAGTGCGGCAATTAGCATTTTGCAACGTCAATGCGCTCCCCTACCTATTCTTTTGGAAGTTGAACCGGAACACCTCTCTCCACAGGCTGCGCGACGAGTCAGCGTGTACCAACGTCTTGGATTTCACGTTATCGACCGAAGCTATGTTCAACCACCCTACGACTCCTATCTCCCTCCCGTGCATCTTTGGTTGATGTCGACCGATCCTAACATTTCTCCGGAAAAGGCGTCTCTTCTGCTTCATCGCGTAGTCTACAACGTTACTGAAGCTTGATATAGACTATGGAATGGATTATACCGGCCCTCCTTTCAGCCACCTGTCTTGGCGTATACGACATATTTAAAAAATTATCGGTTAAGGGCAACAATGTTTTGATGGTGCTACTTCTCAACACCATCTTTGGCGCCTTATACCTTTCGCCGGTCATAATTTCCAACCTCTCCTCCGGTCATTTCGGATTGGGGGACACTCTCTATGGTCACTGCCTCATCTTTATCAAAGCAATAATCGTATTATCATCTTGGATTTTAGGATATTTTGCAATCAAGCACCTCCCACTCACTATTCAAGGACCGATTAACGCTACCCGGCCGGTCATAGTGCTCGTTGGCGCTCTGTGCCTTTTTGGTGAACGTCTCAACCTGCTTCAATGGATTGGCATTATTATAGGTTTTGCTTCCCTCTACTTCATCTCTCGTATCGGAGCTAAAGAAGGATTCTCGTTGCGCAACTCACGATGGCTATGGATGTCGATTGGGGCTATGATTCTTGGTGCGGTCAGCGCGCTTTTCGACAAATATCTTCTTCGAAACTACCTCCCGCTCGAGGTTCAAGCTTGGTATTCACTTTATCAATGCTTCATAATGAGCATTATCCTTTTGGCTTTGATGCGCCGACAAAATGGCTCCACCGATAAATTCCAATGGAGATGGACAATACCTTGCATTGCGCTATTCCTGACCATTGCCGACCTTGCCTACTTTCATTCCCTCTCAATCGACGGCTCGATGGTATCTATTGTTTCCATGATTCGACGCGGGAGCGTAATAATCCCATTCTTATATGGAGTGATGATTCTCCGCGAGAAGAATGTGAAATCAAAAATATTCGATTTGATTTTGCTAATGATAAGCCTTGCCCTGCTTGTAATTGGTTCAGGGCTATAAATCCCCATTTTACTTCAATCTAATTTTCCTTAATTGCATCGATGCGTCGGCTATTTCTCCGATGGACCTCGCATTTCGTCATTTTTAATGCGTCCTTCGAGCTTTTCGCGGTGACGGCGATAATCTTTCGACCGAAGATATTTATCCATGACTTCCACATGCGTTCTACGATGTAAATCTGTCCCAAGATAATCTACATAATCCTTTTCGATAAGCATTTCTGCCACCTTCTTTGCCTCCTTACCATAATAGCCGGCTAAACTCAACAAATTCACCTGGAACAAGATTCCTTTGCTATGCAAATCGTTATAGCGTTTCGGTTTATCGTAATAATACATATAACGTTCCGGATGAGCAAGTATCGGGTGGTATCCTTTCATACTCACCTGAAACAATATTTGATCAATATTATAGGGCTCCTGAATATATGAATTTTCAACAAGCAAATAATCCCCATGTAGTCGGCGTACAATCCCTCCTTCAAGTTGCTCTACAAACATCTCATCGATACGATACTCTGCCGAATAATCCATATCTATCTCTATCCCGGCATCTTGTAACCCAGATTGCAACGTGCCATATGCTTCGCTGATAATCTCCGGAGTGTTTTCAAACGTATCTTGAGTGACATGAGGGGTCACAATCAACTTCTCAAGCCCCCAACTTTTCATTCGCGCGATTAGCTCCAACGAACGCTCTACCGATGGCGAACCATCATCAATGCCCGGAACTACATGGCTATGAATATCGGTCTTGAAAAACAACTTTGCCGCTTCTTCTGACTTTTTACTGAAAATTTTTAACACGGATTTTTCGTTTGAATAGATTATATATAAATATGCAAATATAACAATTTTTGATAAAATTTATTCCGATTTATCAACTATTATCTTCGCCAAAAATGACGCGAGAACAACACTATGACTGTAAATATCTCCAATCGACCGACAAGCATGACAAACGACAATACCATCTTACCGGCATCAGGCACCGCAGCATACGACTGCTCTGTGACCCCCATACCAAGTCCTATATTGCCAATACATGATATTGTTGAAAAATATGCATCTTTCAATGGCACTCCCATCAATGCTAGAGCCATACCACCAAGCGCAAGTATCATCACATAGAACAAGAAAAATGCCGCAACTTTATTCACCAACTCCGGCGGCTTCACCATCCCATTGACAGTCAACGGATAATAGCGATTGGGATGTATTATCTTCTTAAATTCATTACGTGCATTTTTGCACATAAACACTATGCGGTCAATTTTGAAACCTCCTGATGTCGAACCCGCACAAGCTCCCATCATCATAAGCAACAATAACACCGGAACTACAACTTCTCCCCATGTCGACAAATTATCTACAGTATACCCCGTTGATGTTATCATCGACACAACTTGGAATAATGGTTCAACTACAACTGCTTCAAAGCCTCGCTCTCCCCCTGCCAACATCACCGACATTATAAAGAGTGTAGCCAACGCAATCGCAACTACATAACTACGAAAATTTATATCGCTCCACACTTTTCTCATCTGCCCTAACGATGCACGATAAATCAACACAAAATTGACACCTCCGAGAAACATGAAAATTATAATGGGAATTCTCACCGACATTGAGCTCCATGCTCCGGTCGCATCAGTGCATGTCGTAAACCCTCCGGTAGACACCGTTGAAAGCGACTGGCACACAGCCTCATAGGCAGGCAAAGGACCCAACCACAATATTGCACCGAGCACTATGGTCAGCACGCAATATATCACCCAAAATCTTTTTGCCGTTTGACTGATTCGGGGCAACAATTTATCGTGTGTGACCCCGGTTACTTCTGCATTAAACAGCTGCATTCCGCCCGATGAATTAAATATCGGCAACAATGCCACAGTAAAGATAATTATACCTATACCACCAAGCCATTGCATTACACAGCGCCACAATTGTATTCCGCGGGGCACATCCTCGACATTCTCTACTACCGATGCTCCGGTAGTTGTAAAGCCTGAAATTGCCTCAAAAAATGCCTCAGCAAAATTCAGATTCATATCGCTAATGATGAATGGCAGCATGCCAAAGAGAGAGAATATCACCCATACAAGAGTGGTCAATAAAACGCTATCTCGCTTACCAAATCCACGTTCACGAGGATGTACACTCAATAAGATTGCTGTTCCTACTATAACACAGATTCCTATTGACACCCCAAACGACATAGCATCGCTGCTCGAAGTCAGCAACGAATAGATAAATGGTATAAGCATAAATGTAGCCTCAACCATCACAAGATATCCGATAATACGCACCAACTCTTTGACATTCAAATTCAGTCGATGTTTTTGACGTATTGCTGCGTACAGTCCCATTTCTTCGTTATTTGCAGTCTATATCTGATTTTTTTAACAAACTGTTCTTATTATCCAAAGAGCTTTTCTATTTTATGTATTACTCCCGACAAACAGAACACCACAACCCTATCCCCAGGTTGTATTACCGTATTTCCTGTCACAAGCATTCCTCGTCCGGCACGCACAAGGCCTCCAATTGTCATATCTCGCGACAACTTGAGATCCTTTACTGCCGAACGTGTTATCTTAGCGCCGGGCTTCACCTCAAGTTCGGCTACCTCTGCATCGGCAAGTGAGAGAAATTTCGACGATTCCGAATCTGCAGCAAGCAATATCTGGAATATTTTACTCGATGCAAGGAGCTTCTTATTGATAATCGTACCGATATTCAATCCCTCAGCCTCCGATATGAATTGAATATTCTCCACTTCGGCTATCGTCTTCTTTACACCAAATTCCTTAGCCGACAATCCCGCAAGAATATTAGTTTCAGAGCTATCGGTCAACGCAATAAATGCATCCATATCCTCAATCCCTTCATCTAATAGGATGTCATTGTCGCGAGCATCTCCATAGATAATCTCGCAGTTAGGGCACAATTCCGGCAAGCGACGACACACTTCGCGATTATTCTCTATTATCTTAATGCGGTATTCGGGACCAAGCATCGACACCAACCTTACGGCAATACGCGAGCCTCCCATTATCATTATATCGTGGACTTTGTGATCATCTTTGCCACATACTTGTCGCAGATTGTCAACATAATCCGGCGTAGTGGTAACGAAAATGATATCTCCGGCAAGTATTTCATCATCTCCACCGGGAATAATTGTTTCATGTCGACGAGTTATTGCGCAGATATGCAAATCTTGGTGACTAAATGACACATCGCGCAACTTCGAACCTATAATCGACGCATTTTCATACACCTTAACTCCAATCAACACCAATTCGCCATTTTGAAGTTCAAACCATTGGCGCACCCACGAGTGATTCAATGCCGTCTTGATTTCCAATGCTGCAAGTTGCTCCGGATAAATCAAATCATTAATACCATGGCGCAAGAAAAACTCTCGATTTTCCTGACTCAAATATTCATAATTATCAATTCGTGCGACAGTGCGTGTTGCGCCCAATCCTTTGGCTATTACACACGCCGTTAGATTTTTATCTTCCGACGGAGTCACTGCCACAAATAAATCGGCATCTTCGACTCCGGAATCCTTTAAAGTCTTAAACGAAGTCGGGCTCCCTTTGCGCGTCATTAAGTTGTAGTTGGCATCTATATGCTCAAGTTTGGCATCATCAGTATCTATCAGAACAATATCTTGTTCTTCCGAGGATAACAATTTCGCTATATGTTGCCCTACTTCTCCTGCTCCCGCTATTACTATATTCATAGGCTTTTTATAATAATATCATAGATACTTTCTGCATCCATACCACACTGTTTATACAATTGCATCGGTGTACCTTGTGCCACAAACTTATCGGGGACTCCGATTGTCACAACCTTGCGATTATACCCATTTTCTACGAGCCACCGCTCTACAGTTGTTCCAAGTCCGCCGATTTTTGTGCCATCTTCCACTGTCACTATCAAGCAATCTTTCTCAGCAGCTTTTTTCAGAAGTTCCTCATCGATAGGCTTGAGAAATATCATGTCGTAATGCGCCACACTGATATTTTGCTGAGTCAAGCTCTCTATCGCTTTTGTCACCTCATGGGCTATCGGTCCTATCGATAATACCACAACATCTTTTCCATCTGCCACTATGCGACCGCGTCCTATCGGCAATTGCTCCGGTTCATTGCGCCATTCAATATTTTTACCTTCACCTCGCGGATAACGGATTGCAAACGGTCCATCATTATGCCTTAAAGCTGTATACATCAAATTGCGCAACATCATCTCATCAGATGGCGAGGATATTACAATACCCGGTATAGGATTGAGATAACTCATATCGTATAGTCCATGATGAGTCACTCCATCTTCCCCAACCAAGCCGGCTCTATCGATACAAATTACTACCGGGAGCCCTCCGATTGCAACATCATGAATAATATTATCGTAAGCTCGTTGCAAGAATGATGAATATATTGCTACAAACGGACGCATTTCATCTTTTGCAAGACCTCCGGCAAATGTCATCGCATGCCCTTCAGATATTCCCACATCAAATGTTCGCTCTGGAAAAACTGTTTGTAGTTCACTTATCGAGGTTCCGGATGGCATAGCTGCAGTTATTCCTACTACTCGGTCATTGCTCTTGGCCAGTTCTACAAGGGTTTTTCCAAACACCTCTTGATATTTAGGCGGATGTGGCGAAGACTTCTTTATAATTTCACCGGTCATAGGGTTGAATCGACCGGGAGCGTGCCACGTCACCGGGTCAGCCTCTGCCGGCTCGTAGCCCTTCCCTTTGACCGTGCGCAAATGAAGCATCTTAGGTCCCTTGATGTTCTTTATATCTTTGAGTACTCCGACCACTCGCTTGATATCATGGCCGTCGAAGGGTCCGAAATATCGGATATTCAACCCTTCGAAAATATTTTGTTGCTTCGTTATAAGCGACTTGAGGGAATTGTTAAATCTCAATATCGACCCACGACGACGCTCACTTACAAGGTGCATCTTGCGGAGAATCTTGTACACTTTATAGCGAAATGCATTATAGGCCGGCGATGTAGTCAGATGTGCAAGATAGGAATTCAACGAACCCACATTGCGATCTATCGACATATCGTTATCATTGAGTATAATAAGCAAATCATTCGGAGTATTGGCAGCATTATTTACTCCCTCAAACGCAAGACCGCCTGATATTGAGGCATCTCCAATCACTGCAACAACTTTGCGCAACGGCGACTCATCTTTAAGTTCTGATGCCACCGCCATTCCCAATGCTGCTGATATTGAATTGGAAGCATGACCTGCTATAAACGTATCATACTCACTCTCTGCCGGATTTGGAAATCCACTCAATCCGCCCATCTTTCGATTGTCGGCAAATCGTTCACGACGGCCTGTCAATATCTTGTGTACATATGCCTGATGTCCTACGTCCCACACAATTCGATCATATGGTGTATCAAACACATAATGAAGCGCTACGGTTAATTCCACAGCTCCCATCGACGAAGCAAAATGCCCCGGATTTCCCGATAGATTATGGATTAGAAAATGACGCAGCTCCCCACACAACTGCGGCAACTCTTCCATCGACATACGTCGCAAATCTGCCGGCGAAGATATGCTGTCAAGCAACGGGGTCGGCATATCGACCGGTTGCACGTAGGTCAACTCTTTGTCATTTTCCTTTCTTTTGACCATTATCCACGTTTTTTACATATTTCTTATAGAGCGGCACTATGATTATCACTCCCGACGCTATAATGGGGAATAATGTACGTAAATTTAATTCTGTATTGCTTTGTATCAATCTGTCGACATACCATACGCACACTAACACCCAAAGTAATATTATACAAATCAGACGGAATATCTTGGCACCACTCATCGTTATCTTTTATTTTAATTCTCTTATTAACAGAAACTTATCCGCAATTTCCTGTTGGCATATTTATGTCGGAAAACACTCCTACGCAACATCATAATTCCATTGTGTCGAATTTTCCTAAATACAAAGATAAGATAAAATTATGAAATTTCACCTTTACTACAAAAATAAACTAATCTTAGGCTCATTAGTATTTTCGTATGAAATATTAATAAGCCCAATTTTACGTAAAATGATTGATTGCACGGAAACTTAACCCTATAAAAAAGAAATGATTGTCTCCCGACAATCAATCTTTGTTAACCTTAAATCTAATACCATGAAAAACACGATGCAAAATTACCGGTTATATTTGATTTGTCAATACTTTTATCCATAAATTTTACTTATGATTAACATCTTTTAGGTGCATTTTGTCATATTTTTACCAAATTCGCTTTATGACATCCAATTTTGGCGCATTTTAGTAACAGTTTGACATATATTCCTCTCTTTTTATGCTTACTTCTGTTTCATCCTCCGCTAAGCCCGATTAACAAATATTTACACTCCCTCTAACCTTCACTTTATGCCTGATTTTCAGTTATATATATAAATAAGAGCATGGATTCGCTTTTGCTCGTCCATGCTCTTATTTATAGTATTTGGATATCGACGGATTAGCCACCAAAATTGTCGTAGTGAATACTTTCAGGATCTACACCCAATGAATCGAGCATCTTATTTACTGCCGCACTCATCGGACCGGGGCCACACATATAGTACTCAATATCCTCAGGGTTGGGATGATCTTTGAGATACGTATCATATATTACTTGATGCACAAATCCGGGAGTATATTTCACCCCTGCGGCATCTGCGGCCGGGTCGGGACGGTCCAACGCAAGGTGGAACTTAAAATTCGGAAATTCTTTTTCCAACTGCAAGAAATCATCGAGATAGAACACCTCATTGAGAGCTCGCGCTCCATAGAAATAATTCATCACGCGGTCTGTTGTCTTGAGTGTCTTAGTCATATGCATAATCTGAGCTCGCAATGGTGCCATACCTGCGCCGCCTCCTATCCACATCATTTCTGCCTTTGAATCGAATATCGGATGGAAATCGCCATAAGGTCCCGACATTATCACCTTATCACCCGATTTCAACGTGAAAATATAGCTTGATGCAATACCAGGCATTACATCCATAAAACCTACTTCCGGTTTCGGCTTAAATGGCGGGGTTGCAATTCTAACTGTCAACATGATGCGATCTCCCTCTGCCGGATAATTGGCCATTGAATAGGCTCGCACCGTAGTTTCTGTATTGACACATTTCAAACCAAACAATCCGAACTTCTCCCATGCGGGTAAATACTCATCTCCGATAAGAGATTTATCTATATCCTTATCGTAGTCCATAGAATAAGTGGGAATCTTGATTTGCGCATACGAC
The DNA here is from genome assembly GCA_017536215.1 of Muribaculaceae bacterium. GTDB lineage: Bacteria > Bacteroidota > Bacteroidia > Bacteroidales > Muribaculaceae > JAGBWK01. The sequence continues at coordinate 11,309 of JAFXHY010000011.1, forward strand.
CCGGGGACAAAGTTCATATGTTCGCCGGGAGGCAAAGCTACAATAAACTCTTTGATAAAAGTAGCAACATTCTTATTTGAGATAACCTCACATTCCCACTCCTTGACATCAAGAGCCGATGCAGGCACGAGAATTTTCATATCCTCTTTGACTTTGACCTGACATGCCAATCGCCAATCTTCTTTCATCTCTTTACGTGTAAAATGAACTGCTTCAGTTGGCAATATCTGACCACCTCCTTCCGGGACTTGGACTTTACACTGTCCACAGCTACCCTTTCCGCCACACGCCGACGACAAAAATATATTGCTATCGGCAAGCGTTGATAACAACGATTTGCCGGCCGAAGTTTTCACATTTTCACTATCATTGATATTGATGTTGACATCGCCACTTTTGACGAGATATTTCTTCGCCACAAGCAATATTGTTACGAGCAACAATGTTATGCCCAGAAAGATGCCAACTGCGGCTATCAACGTCGACATCATTGCTGATTGTTCAAGTAATATCATATCGGTGTTCACTTATCAGATTTTAATACCGAGAAAACTCATAAACGCTATACCCATCAATCCGGTGAGTATAAATGTAATACCAATGCCTCGCAATGGGCGAGGTATATTGGAATAAGTAGCAAGACGCTCGCGAATGGCGGCTATCGCAGTTATTGCCAATAGCCAACCTATGCCCCAACCGCCACCGGCGCATATTGCCGTTCCGACGCTGGTGAATTCGCGTTGCTGCATAAACAACGCGCCGCCAAGTATCGCACAGTTTACTGCTATGAGCGGCAAGAAAATACCCAACTGCGCATAGAGTGCTGGAGCATATTTCTCTACTGCCATCTCTACAACTTGTGTCATAGATGCAATTACCGCGATAAACATTATCAACGATAAGAAACTTAAATCCACTTCTGCATAATCCGCTCCGAGCCACGACAACGCACCGGCTTTAAGCACATATGTATTAAGCAAGTAGTTTATCGGCAGAGTTATCACGAGCATAAACGTAACTGCAATTCCCAAGCCGAATGCCGTTTTCACATTTTTTGATACCGCCAAAAATGAGCACATACCCAAGAAATAGGCAAATATCATATTGTCGATAAAGATCGAGCGTATGAATATATTGAAATTTTCCATTTGGTCGGTAATTTTTAATCTTGAATATCTTTATTAATTGAGCGATGAACCCAGATGATGCATCCTGCTATTATAAGCGCCATCGGGGGCAATATCATCAATCCATTGTTGACATAACCGGCATCATAGAACGATTGTGGCACAACCTGCATCCCTAACAATGTTCCGGAGCCTAACAACTCTCTAAAAAATGCTATAATTATCAAAATAATTGCATATCCTGCGCCATTACCTACTCCATCAAGGAATGAAGGCCACGGACTGTTGGCCATCGCAAACGCCTCAAGGCGACCCATCAATATACAGTTCGTTATTATCAACCCGATAAATACCGACAATTGCATCGCTACATCGTAAGCAAAAGCCAACAACAACTGATTGACGATAACTACCAAACCGGCAACCACCACGAGTTGTACGATTATTCGTATATTAGTCGGAATAGTGTTGCGCAACAATGATATTATCACATTAGAAAACGCGACAACGGCTATCACCGACAATCCCATCACTATTGCCGGCTCAAGTTTGGCGGTAACTGCCAATGCCGAACAGATACCAAGTATCTGCACTATTACCGGGTTATTCTTAGATAATGGATTAAATAACACCGATTTATTTTTTATTTTTTCAGCCATAGCTTTATGTTTTTTCTTCGCGATTATTATTTAAGATTACGCAAATAGGCTTCATACGGACGTAAGCAATTGTCGATCATTGATTCAACCCCTTTACTTGTTATTGTGCCGCCGGAAATACCATCGACATAGTCACTTTCATCATTGGGGAGCTGACCTGATTTCATTATCTTTATTGGCAAGAATGTATCATTCACAAAGAATTGCTTGCCTACAAATTTATCTTGGAAATCATCTTTGGCTATCTCTGCGCCCAAACCGGGTGTTTCCGATGCATGCGAAAAATAGGCGCCATAAACTGTCGACCCATTGTCGTCGAGCGATATATAACCCCAGATAGCACCCCAAAGACCACTACCCGACACCGGGAGGATATATTTCACCTGACCATCATCAAGCACACATTTATATACCGGGAGTTGACGTTCTGCCTCTGCGGTTTTCGCTTCTTTAGCAACGTCGATATTGAAGATTGCCATATCATTGGCATCTCCTTTTTTGACTACTTCTCCTTTTGAATTCACTACCAACATCTCTGTAATGTGTGCATTGAACAGCTCTGCCACATTATCAACATCAGCCGCAATTTTGACCGACGCTAATATCTGTTTCATCTTATCAGCATTCGCATTGGCTGTCTGACGCTCGCGTAATGACATTGAGGTAAATGCCAGAGCCGCACCTACAACCACCACCATCACGATAATGTATATTACAGTATATATATTGCTTTGCTTATTCATGGTCGGTATTTTTTAACTTTAGACGTTTTTCACGACGACGCACATTGCTTTGTACCACACACCAGTCGATGAGCGGAGCAAACGCATTCATCAGCAACACTGCCAACATTGCGCCTTCGGGATATCCATTATTATATACTCGTATTAAGATTGCTATTACTCCAATCAAAAAGCCATAGATGTATTTCCCGACATTAGTGCGACATGCTGTCACCGGGTCTGTCGCCATAAACACTGCTGCAAATGCAAATCCGCCCAAACACAATTGGTCGGCGACTGAAAGCATCGATGCAGGATACGTTGGAGAGCAGAATACATTAGCTATTAACGACATTACCGCGCCTCCGGCAAATACAGAAACGATAATGCGCCAGGATGCTATTCCGGCAAATAATAATATCGCTGCTCCTATTAGAATACATAATGTTGAAGTTTCTCCAAATGAGCCGGGGATTAGACCTAAGAACATATCGGAAGTGGAAATCGGGTCGGCTCCCACTGTCGATGTTATTTTTATTGTTTCCTCTCCGGCTTGAACTGCTACCTGTCCAAGCGGTGTTGCACCGGTAAATGTATCAACAACAGTCCCTTTTCCTAATCCTGCTATTGCATCTGTTTCAACAAACACTTTATCGCCACTCATCTGAGCCGGATACGCAAAAAACAAGAATGCACGTGTCACCAACGCAACGTTAAAGATATTATACCCCGTACCACCAAACACTTCTTTTACAAATATAACTGAAAAAGCGGTGGCTACGGCAATCATCCACAACGGAGTGTCAACCGGGCATATCAACGGAATGAGAATCCCGGTAACAAGAAATCCTTCCTGTATTTCCTCTTTACGCCATTGAGCAACCATAAACTCAATGCCGAGACCTACGGTATAGGCTACTATAAGTTTGGGCAACACACTCAAGAGACCGAAGAGCATCAGTGAAAAGAATGGCTTTTCTAATGCTCCTATTGCCTCCCAATGCTGATAGCCGGCATTATACATTCCAAATAGCAAGCAAGGCATCAATGCCATTATCACTATTATCATTGTGCGTTTTGAGTCCATGCTGTCATGAATATGAACTCCCGACGTCGAAGTTGATTTCGGCGTAAATAGGAATGTCTCAAATCCATCATAAACCGAGTGGAATGCGTGCAAACGACCTCCCTCTTGAAAATGTGGCTTGACCTTGTCAAGGATTTTCCTTAATGCTTTCATTTATATCGTTATAGCTTTAACTGTATATAATTTTTCTTTTTTATTCAAGTTCTTTGCGCAAATAGTCCAAACCCTCGCGCACTATCTTCTGAGCTTCCGTTTTTGATGTGTCGGCATATTCTCCAAGGGCGAAATCCTCCGGTGCTACTTCATAGATACCAAGCGACTCCATTTTTTCGATATCACGACCGATTATTGCCTTTAATAAATATTCTGCCATTATATCCATAGGCATATATCGTTCATACTCGCCCGACATTATAAGGGCTCGGCGTCCTCCTAGCAAACGTGCATCGGGGCGGAAGATTCGACGGAACAATTTTCCGGGGAAGGTGCGGCTTTCACTCATCTTCGATGGTGACAATGATGCCCATCCCATAAATTCATCTACATCATCACCCTCCGGAATCACTGTTATTTGACTATATGGATAGTGTAGATAGTCTGTTGCCGCCACAGCAACCCCGGTCAACACATTGCCCGAAATTATACGTTGGTGATATTTGCTTGCAACAATTCTACCCTCTATCAATGATTCTATTGTCGCACCGATTTTAGTCTTCAATATCTGTGGAGAAACCACTTCAGAGCCGGTAATAGCAACATAATCAGTAAAATCCACCGAACCGGTCAACATCAATCGACCGATGCGCCAAAGTGTAGCCACGTCCATTGTCCACACAACTTCTCCCCTATTTACCGGAGCAATATTGGCGATATGAACACCAACATTACCTGCGGGATGCGGGCCCTCGACACTTATCATTTTTGCACCTTTCACATCAGCTATTCCACTATTATTTCTACGTGCAATATAAATATTTCCTTTTGTGATTAATGCCAACAAGCCGACTGCGGCCTCAAGAGTTTCAACATCATTGTAGAATAATGCCGGATTAGCCGCCAATGGAGCAGAATCTATTGCTGTAACAAATATGTCACGAGGAACAGAATCCGGATTGGGA
>JAFXHY010000080.1 GCA_017536215.1 Muribaculaceae bacterium
GCACATGAATTGCAGTCTCCTTGCCTCCATCGTCGCTTTTGCCGTATGTGTTGCTATTATAAGCCACAGAAAAGTTACCGTTACCGTCGTTGGTCATGATGACAAGTTCCCAGTTACTACCGATGCTGTTGCCATCGGCACCGGTAATAGTATCATGCCATCCATTGAGCAATATATCGGGATAGCCATCACAGTTGAAGTCACCGAAAAGTGATGTCGCGTAGGTATTGCGGTTGGAAGCAATATATTTACTGGTAAATGTATTGTCACCATTATTGATGAATACAGATGTTCCGTTGGCATCGTACCAATTAAGCTGACCGTCGACTACCTGAGTACCACTTTCCGTTACCATAAGTATGTCGGGATAACCATCGCAATTGGCATCTCCGATAGAGAGACGATGATATTTGCCGGGAATAGAGCAACCCCAGTCCCCATGCTTGTTATTTCCTATTTTATTAGGGAAACCGCTGATTCCCGAGAATTGAGTACCATCTCCATTATTGATGTACACTTGGTTGTTGGGGCCACCCCATCCGAAATATATATCATGCGTACCCCAACCATGCTGGTCACAGTCCCACACGAGGAAGTCGACAGCTCCGTCCTGATTAAGGTCGGTGAGTGCGCGCACCTGAGCTCCATAAACTATAGGAAGATAGTCTTCATCGTTGGAAGCATCTCGAGCTTCGCCACGTTTCACTCCCGAGTTATCATATACTTCAAAGCCGTAGGGGTGTCCGAATCCTTTATTGAAAGCCATGTACGATGCATCGCCCCAATTCCATGAATCTGAGTCGGCAATATATTCGTAGGATTGACCGCTGCAATAATAGTCCATACGTCCGTCACTGTCAAAGTCGGCAATAATTGGCAATGCCTTGTCTCCGCCACAATTATAATACATACCATCGGCCTGCAACCATTCCATATCGGCACGGAACGTAGGATTGCTACCTGTTGCCTCAGTTTTTTCAACCCCAATATATTTGAAGTTGTTATTGATAACTGCGTTGACCGATGCGATACCATTGGCTTCCGACACACCAACAAAGTCCATCATAACAATACCGGTGGGACCGGGGATAGTGCTACCGTAGCTAAGATATTCCACTAACTTCTGATTAAAGTATGTAGCATTAGATTTATAGCTACTATATGAAGAAGCAATGCTATATGCGGAGAGGAAGTTAAATGTCCATACACAATTTGCCGGGTCGCCATTAGTTCTGTGTCGAGTGGTAAAGTTAAGAAGATTGGTCATGAATCCGGCTTTTTCATCTTTATTGGTACCGGTATCGGCTCTGTCCTGCACGAATAGTTTGGCATTATTCATATCGTCACCCGATGCTCCGATGATGTAACTACGATTGGTGATATTGTTAAATTCCTCCGACCACCATTCAAAGAACCCACCAAAATAAGGTTCGTCGGCATATTTGTCGCGGCTCAATACAAGAATCTTTCCTCGCATTTCACCAACTGTCAAACCCCGATGGAATGCTACTGCCTTACCTTTGAGTTCGTCACTCTCAAAGAGCGCTTTAAGTAATTGAGCATATTTAGTTTTTTCGCTATCAAAGTCGGAAGCCACGCCGGGGGCATAAAGTAGATGAAGCACGACAAATTCTGTGGGATTGTCATCCAAGAATTTACCGATAACATTTTTCATAGCATCATCAAAGGTAATTTTGCAATTGACAATGCCATGATGAGCTTCGATAGTGTTACCGGAGACGTGCGGACGGAAATCAAACGCACGAATTCCTAATTCCAACTGCTCGGCGATATCAATATCCTGTGTTCTTGCCGAGGTATCCAACGTAGTCCCGTAGCCTGTAGCGGCATCATGGGTGCCGGGAATCGACATCTCTGCCACATAAGTATCATTCGGAATTTCCGACATCCAATTTTTGCCTGTCCATGCAAAACATTGAAAGGCAAAAGCACTTATCAACGTAAGCGCACCAGTAAGTAATAATTTCATGTTTCTGTTATTAATTTATTTGATATATAATGAAATCGCTATATCAAGGACAACAGAGAATCAAATTCACATAATGTTGTCAACACAAATTTATCATTCTATATCATTAAAATTAATAACATTTTCATCATTTTTTGCGACATTTATAGCATAATTTCATCGCAAAAGATGAAAATTTTCCAATATTTTCCATTTTTTGCGCATTTACATTATTTTCCGACAGC
>JAFXHY010000081.1 GCA_017536215.1 Muribaculaceae bacterium
AGTGCAAAGGTAGACACTTTTACTCTCTCTACCAAATATTTTTATTAATATTTTTGTGAAAATTTGTGAAAAATATGTTATGCAACATACTTTTTCCCTCTGCCCCAATCGGTTACACGGTTCCTCTATTTTACACTAAAACTGCATTGTGACCCATTCTCGCTCCATTAGAATTCACATTATCGGTTTCGCACTATAAATAATAGTGGTTTCTGCCAACCCAGATAAGCCTTTAGCGAGAAAGTGTAATATTCTTCTCTTTTGCTATGCGACGCATATTTAATATAGCGTAGCGCATTCTACCGAGAGCTGTATTAATGCTGACATTAGTTGCTTTTGCTATATCTTTAAAACTCATATCGCGGAAAAATCGCATATCAAGAACTTCACGTTGCAACTTCGGCAACTGATTCATAATATTAACCACATCAGCTGAAATCTGAGTATCTATCATCTGATCCTCTATTGTTTCCTCTGAAAGTTCTTTTCGATTGAGCAATGAAAGGTCAATATCATCAGCCGACACAACACCATTTGCCTTCTCCTGGCGGAAAAAGTCAATTATATGATTATGAGCAATACGAGTAATCCACGCCGAGAATTTTCCACTCTCAGTGTACCGCCCTTGCTTAATTGTGGTAATAGCTTTGACAAATGTCTCCTGGAATATATCGTCGGCAAGTTCTCGATTTTTGACAATATTCAAAATATATGAGAAGACGCGACTCTGGTGACGTGTCAATAATGTATCAAAAGCCTCGTTGTTACCATCGGCATAGGCTGCTACCAACTGCTCATCGGCGAGCCGTGTAAGATTTTGCATTACTATATTATATAAGTTAATAAAGAGTAATGATGGTCAATAGGCTTTTTAATTTAAAGTTAACAATTCAGTTTAGGAAAAATTCGGTATAAATTCTTCTTTAAAAAATTTTCGTAACGGCAAAACTACAATAAAATTTTATAACTACCAAGAAAATTTTTAGAGAATTTTATGCTTTTAACAAACACCGACCAGGATGAATTTTCATATCGCCCTATTATTCAGCGCATTTCGCTCGCCATTTTATCATTTAGCGACACGCATATTTGTATTAAAATTACGCAGATAGATCCGTCAAGTTTCACCGATTTGTGCACTTATCTATGGTGCTGTGTGGCATCCGCTGCCAAGCGAGAGGGTAAACCTTTCGATTATACCCTGATGGACTTTGCCGATAGTCTCACTCCGGAAACTATGGCAGAGTGGAGCGCATCGATAATGAAAGAATCAGAGGGCGCCGAAGAAAAAAAAAGAGGGAACCGGTAGGGATTTATGACCTATTAGGACTTGCGATAGGATGTATCGGCATGTCGCACGATGACTTTTGCAAAAGCACATTCGGAGAGTTTGAGAGCATCTGCAAAGCATGGCGAGAAATGACCGAAGGGCAGGCGCAAGATGCTTGGGAGCGGGCGAGAACGGTAGCAGCAATAGCAATACAGCCTCATGTAAAAAAGAAACTTACCCCTCAGCAATTATTACCGCTGCCGTGGGATAAGAAAAAACAAAACCGCAAGCAAGGCCCAACAAAGCTTACTGCGGAGGAGAAGCGGAAACGATTTGAGGAGGTTGCAAGGCGGTTAGGTGATGTAATTTGGGATTAACTATCTTCTTTATTATCGTCTTTATTAACTTTTTCAATGATGATTTCGATAGTATCAATTTCATCTTCCGGATTATCTTTTTTTAATTTACTCATAACTGACATGGACAAACCGATGCCAACGAATAAACACCCCGCAATATACCCAAATACTAAAATGCCCAACAATATTTCAAGTAGTAACATGGTGTAAGAGTATTAGTTTCCACAAATATAATATAAAACAAACAAAATAACAAAAAATGTCGCGAAAAAGCAAGCCCGGCAAGGGTGGCTAAATTAGCGATTTTATGCGGCATCGTATGGGGGGGCGACCGAAGCGAAAAGGGATTACAACGGCAATGACTTGATGCCGAAAAAAGAAAAGTTTAACCCGAAAATCCGAAAGTTATGTCCACCAAACTAACTATTAAGATTTGGAAAATAAGGCGAACAATATAAATCAGCTTCTAACTCCAAAAGGGGAACCCGAAAGGGTCCACCCCTACTTTCGGGTTAAACCTCAATACAAAATTACAATATTTTATGGAAAATCACCACCGCAATGTAAAATTTATTTAACAATCTAATTATAGCGTTCTTCTTCGAAATGCGGAGTCGCCTATAGAGCACTTCTCGGCATCGCTCATTTCTTGAAGAAACAAACGCGCACACATTTCCGCATCATCTCCGGCTCGGTGATGATTGTCACATGGAATATCAAATTGACAGCATAAATAATCCAACGAATTATGACAAAAATCATATATGCTTCGGGCTGCTTGCAACGTGCAATAATATGTCACATCCGGTTTCTCCAAATCATACGTAGACAACGAGCTGCGAATACAACTCATATCAAATGACGCATTATGAGCCACCAGCACCGGGCACTCTTTTAAATATTCACAAATTTCCGCCCAAACTTCCGGAAATTCAGGAGCATTATGGGTGTCGTACGGTGTTATTCCATGAATAGCGATATTCTGACGACTATAATAATTATTTTGCGGGCGAACGAGCCACGAACGAGTTTCTACAATCTCGCCATTACGCACCACACAAATTCCGGCTTCACAAATAGAATCCCTACGAAAGGTTGCCGTTTCAAAATCAATAGCTATAAAATTCAGTCCATTCATGTTATAACAGTTTCAGTGCGTAATTAAATATTGGGAAAGGATATACTTGCCTCAGAGCAATCCCTATAAAACAGAAATTGCAGGCAATTGACTACTCAATGCTTGCAATTTCTGAAGTGCTCGAAGCGGGACTCGAACCCGCACAGCTGCAATAGCCAAAGGATTTTAAGTCCTTCGTGTCTACCATTCCACCATTCGAGCAGCCTGTTAGCGACCGCAAAGATAAAGTTTTTTTATTTATCTTGCAAATCTTTTATAATCTTCATTCACAAATTATGCTATAACGGGGCTTATTTCGACTATGTTTCTACAAGCAATTTTCTATTTTCAAACGATTCAAGTTCGGAGATAAACTGCTGCGGAAGTTCAATTCCGGTTGCAGTTTTGGGGTCAAACCCAGCCATAATAGTAGTTGCAATACATTTAACATCTCCATTTGTAGGATTAAAGATACGTTGTTCCAATGTAAGGCTACGACGCGACACCCTTGTTACTGTCGTTGCTGCCTCAAGAGGCTCCTTAAAATATCCGGGCGAATAGAAATTGCAATTTATATTCACTATTGCCACAGTAATATCTCCCACTTCGGCACGAGCTGATGTTGCCTCTGTGAGATACTCCGCTTTGGCAAGATCGCAAAACGTGAGGTAGACAGAGTTATTAATATGCCCCAACATATCAATATCGTTAAAACGTACTTGCAATGGGAGGAAATGATTAAATTGACAACCGGGCGCCGGCACCTTAGGATTTTTACATTCGGGAAGTATATGCGTCATCTTTTACTTTTTTTTTAATTAATTATCAATGTATTACAACATCGTGCAACACCTCAGTACCCAATCTACCATTAATTTCCTTAATGATACTATTGCGTAGAAAACTCAAGTCGTTTTTAAGTGACGCCGATGTGATATACACATGAAGCACGCCATTATCGACATAACGGCGAAAAGTATAGCGATTTACTGTCGGTCCGACGACTTCAGTCCACAAGAACGAAGCTCGTTGCTGCAACATAGCGTCGCGAGAGTCCCCCTCGAGCATCACCTTGTCGATAAGTTGCTTGATTGATATCGGTTCAGTTCGCTTCATTTTCGTTATTGTTTTATTTCTTCAAATCTACCGGCAGATACACTCCAAAGACGATAATCGACATTAGGCATAGTTGACACAATCGAAGCGAGATGCTCACGGTTGGTATCGGTGATAAAGATTTGCCCGAAAATATCACGACTGACAATATCAACAATATTGGCAACACGATTTGAATCAAGTTTATCAAAAATATCATCGAGCAAAAGCAATGGTTTCATACCGGTAGCTTCATGCATAAATTCATATTGAGCCAAGCGCAGAGCAATAGTGAATGTTTTCGACTGCCCCTGCGACGCCGTGCTCTTCACCGACATGCCTTCGAGAGTCAATTCCAAATCATCGCGATGCGGTCCCACCGTAGTATGCCCCAATATTTCATCTTTACGACGCGCCTCCTCCAATAGCTCGGAATAGCGGCACGTTGACTCATTGAGCAATGAGCGATACTCCAATCCGGGAGTCTCGTCAGTGCGTGCAATATCATGATAATGGCGCTTAAAAGCCTCAAGCAGGCGAGTCGAGATTTCGCGTCGGGATTTTGTGATATATTCTGCCGACATCTCCATTGACATTTCTACTGCAATATATAGGTTTGCATCGTAAATATGGTCGCGCAACAGCTTGTTTCGCTGTTGCAACGCATTGTTATATCTAATAAGATGACTCAAATATGTCGAATCGGTCTGAGATATCAGCATATCGATAAAGCGTCGGCGCACCTCGGAGCCACCTCCCACCAAATCCATATCCGAAGGCGACACAAGCACCAAAGGGAACAATCCAATATGTTGGCTGAGACGAGTATATTCCTTGCCTCCTCGCTTAAACGACTTACGCTTCCCCGAAGTGTAGCCAAAAGCCACTTGCTCCTCTACCCCTTTGCGCAAATAATCACCTTGCATCATTGCAAACATCTCCCCCGACTTCACAATTCCGGAATCGGGCAAAGAAGAAAAGCTCTTGCAAAAGCTTAGATAATATATTGCATCAAGCAGATTACTTTTGCCCATGCCGTTATCACCGAGCAAAGCATTGATGTTCGGGCTGAAGCTCAAATCGGTATCAGCAATGTTTTTAAAATTTACAATATGCAGATGGGTCAGTTGCACGATTTTTATCCAAGAGTTTTAGTAAAGGTTA
>JAFXHY010000012.1 GCA_017536215.1 Muribaculaceae bacterium
CGCTCGCTGTAAAAAATATTCAAACAAGCTTGATATTTTTCGCTCGCTTATTCGTATATTTGTAATTTGATTGATAGTAAGAGTTATGATTGAGGTATTATCGCAAAATGTAGAAAAGCCGGAGCTTGACTGGGAAAAGGTGGAGCGATGGATTGTTGAGGTGGCTCAGCGACTGGGACGTCGTGTGGGTGCTCTGACGTATATTTTTTGTGATGATGAAAGAATTTTGGAGGTGAACCGACAGTTTCTCAATCACGATTATTACACTGATATCATCACTTTTGACAACACAACTGGTAGGCTAATCAGAGGCGATATGTTTATATCACTCGATACTGTTGCTACCAATGCTGACTCGGTAGAAGCTACTTACGATGAGGAGTTGATGCGTGTGATTATTCATGGTGTACTTCACCTTTGCGGTATCAATGATAAGGGTCCCGGAGAACGTGAAATTATGGAAGCGCATGAGAATGAGGCGCTTAAGTTGTGGCGCGAGGCTTATGTTTCGCATAAAGATATTTAAAAGAGAATCTTGTAAGGCTAACGATTAGGAATTGACCGATGAAATATGAATTTGATGTCATAGTGGTAGGTGCGGGGCATGCCGGATGTGAGGCAGCCCATGCTTCAGCTCAACTTGGTGCCGACACTCTATTGGTGACTATCGATATGAATAAGATAGCGCAAATGAGTTGTAATCCGGCTGTGGGTGGGATAGCTAAAGGTCAGATAGTCAGAGAAATAGATGCTCTTGGCGGAATGATGGGAATCGTCACGGACCGTTCGGCAATCCAATTTCGAATGCTTAATAGATCGAAGGGTCCGGCTATGTGGAGCCCACGTTCGCAGTGTGACCGCATGAAATTTTCGGCAGAATGGCGTAGAATTCTTGAAAATACGGAAAATCTGTCGATGTGGCAAGATGACGTTGTCGATGTAATCATAGATAAAGGGAGAATAGCCGGTGTAGTAACGGCTATGGGTGTAGAGTTCAAGGCAAAGAGTGTTGTCTTGACCAATGGCACCTTTCTTAACGGTTTGATGCATATCGGGCGCACACAGATTAAAGGTGGGCGTGTTGCAGAGCCGGCTTCAACGGGGTTAACCGAGTCGTTGAGCAAATTGGGTTTTGTGACAGATAGAATGAAAACCGGTACGCCGGTGAGAATAGACGGGCGCTCGGTGGACTTTAGTTTTACCACGCCACAAGTTGGAGATGATGCCTTGGTAGAGGGTGGAGATTTTCATAAATTTTCTTATTTGCCGCATGTGCATCGCACTCTTGAGCAGCGTCCATGTTTTACTGTCTACACATCGGAGGCGACGCATGATGTGTTGCGTCGCGGACTTGTGGATTCGCCGCTTTATAATGGGCAGATACAAAGTATAGGTCCGCGTTATTGTCCGTCGATAGAGACGAAAATTGTAACGTTTGCCGATAAGACCGAGCATCAGCTTTTTCTGGAGCCGGAGGGTGAAGATACCCAAGAATATTATCTCAACGGGTTCTCTTCGTCGCTCCCTATCGATATTCAAATCGAGGCATTGCATACTATACCTGCATTCCGCAACGTGCATATTTATCGCCCCGGTTATGCTATCGAATATGACTTCTTTGACCCGACGCAGTTGCGTCACACTCTGGAAACAAAACTTGTGGAAGGGCTATATTTCGCCGGTCAAATTAATGGCACGACAGGTTATGAGGAAGCGGCAGGGCAAGGACTTGTAGCCGGCGCCAATGCTGCGCTTTCGGCAATGGGCAAGCCGTCGTTCACACTCGGACGCGACCAAGCCTATATCGGAGTGCTTATCGACGACTTGGTGATGAAGGGGGTTGACGAGCCGTATCGAATGTTTACTTCTCGAGCTGAATATCGAATCTTGTTAAGGCAAGATGATGCAGATGCACGATTGACGCCGATAGGACGCGAAATAGGGCTTGTTGATGATGCGAGATATGAAGCATATTGCGACAAGATGAAGCGTCGCGATTCGTTGATAGAATTTATTGACAACTTCTCGGTGAAGCCTGCGCTCATAAATCAATATCTCGTGGAGATAGGTGAAACCCCGATGCAACAAGGGTGTAAATTGACTCAATTGTTGTTGCGTCCCGCTCTTGACTTGCGTACGCTGGCAGTAGGGATAAAACCGTTGGCCGACTTCATCTCTCAGCTTGGTGAGGATAGAATTGACGAGATAATCGAGGCGGTGGAGATAATGATAAAATACAAGGGCTATTTGGAACGCGAGCGCTTATTGGCAGATAAAGCTCGCCGATTGGAGGACCTTGTGCTGGGAGATAAATTTGATTATACGACTATGACATCGTTGTCGACAGAGGCACGACAGAAGCTCGACAAGTTGCGTCCGCACACATTGGGTCAAGCATCACGAATCCCCGGAGTTTCACCTTCCGATATAAATATATTACTCTTGCTTTTAGGGCGGTAAAATTTGTTTGTTTCACGTGGAACAAAATAAAAAGAAAACGAAATACAACAACAATATAAACTTTAAAGATCATGGAATACATCAAACGACACATTCGCGACGTGCAGGATTTTCCTCAGAAAGGTGTGCTATTTAAGGACCTTACAACAGCTTTTAAAGATCCGCGTGCGCTCCACATTATAGGTTGGGATTTGGCGCAACTTTATCGCGATAAGGGTGTGACAAAAGTTGTGGGTATTGAGTCGCGTGGTTTTATTGGCGGTTCGATATTGGCATTTGAAATCGGAGCCGGATTTGTTCCGGTACGCAAGCCGGGTAAATTGCCTGCAGATACTCTAAAAGCCACCTACGACAAAGAGTATGGCAAAGATACAATCGAGATACATCGCGATGCTATTACACCCGATGATGTTGTAGTGATACATGATGATGTTCTTGCAACCGGAGGTACGATGCGTGCAGCCTACGATTTGGTGAAGAGTATGAATCCCAAGAAGGTTTACGTAAACTTTATCATCGAACTAACATCTCTCGGTGGCCGAGAAAAACTGCCTGCCGATGCAGAAGTGACATCTTTGATTAAATATTAATAAAATAGGGTGGGGCTGTGCACCTCCCCCAAAAAGTAATACCGGGACGCGAATTTTCGCGTCCCTATTTTAAAAAGAAATGGCTAAACTCGACAAACGCGACGCATTAAAAGAGAAGATATCGATTCTTCCGTCGACCCCCGGAGTCTACACTTATTATGATGCCGAGGGTAGGATTATTTATGTTGGTAAAGCCAAAAATTTGAAGCGTCGCGTATCGTCGTATTTCAATCGTACGCATGAATCAACGCGCACAAATCTTCTTGTTAGGGCCATTGCGGATATGTCGTATGTGGTGGTCCCAACCGAACAAGATGCACTAAATCTTGAAAACTCCATGATAAAGGAGTATAAGCCGCGCTACAATGTGTTGCTAAAAGATGACAAATCCTATCCGTGGATATGTGTCACAAAGGAGCATTATCCGCGAGTGTTTCTAACGCATCATCGTGTGAAAGATGGTTCGAAATATTACGGACCGTATACCAATACAGCCTCGGCGCGAGCTGTGCTATCATTGATATTTCAGCTTTATCCTATTCGCTCGTGTCGCCATCAAATCACACCGGAATATATCGACAAAGGGAAGGGGAGATTGTGTTTGGAATATCATTTGAAGAAATGTAAGGGCTGTTGCAAGGGGATGGTGTCGCAACAAGAATATGCGAGTTGTATTGAAAATGTGAAGCAGATACTCAATGGGGAAACGCGCGAGTTGATGGAATATCTGCGAAACGAGATGACATTGCGTGCTGAAGAGTTGAAATTTGAGGAAGCGCAGCAATTAAAAGAGCAATATTTGCTTGTGGATAGATACCGCGCGAAGAGTGTAATTATATCGCAGGTGCTCGACGATATCGACGTGTTTGGAGTCGATGATGATGACAGAATCGTTTATGTCAATTATATGCATTTGCGCCGAGGTGCAGTGGTGCGTAGTGTGACGCTACGCTATACACGTCGACTTGAAGAAACGGTAGCGGAGATTTTGGCTTATGCGTTAAATGAGGTGGCATCGCAATTTGGCGTTGTTTACGACGAAGTAGTTGTTCCGGAGGTTCCAGATGTGGATTTTGAAGGGGTTTCGTTCACCGTGCCGCAGCGAGGCGACAGGGCGAAGTTGCTTGATGTGTCGACTCGCAATGCTCGACAAGCCAAAATCGACTATTTAAAGCATCTTGAAAAAGTAGATCCGGAGCAGCGCACCGAGCGATTGATGGAGCGGATGAAAGCTGATTTCAGACTCAATGAGTTTCCTCGCCATATTGAGTGTTTTGATAACTCAAATATTCAAGGTACAAATCCTGTTGCATCGTGTGTGGTGTTTAAAAACGGAAAGCCGTCGAAAAAAGATTATCGTCATTTCAATATCAAAACAGTAGAAGGACCCAACGATTTTGCTTCGATGAAGGAGGTGCTGACGCGCCGTTACACTCGATTAATGACAGAGGGGGAATCGTTGCCTCAGCTTATCGTTGTTGATGGAGGCAAGGGGCAGTTGTCGTCGGCAGTTGAAGCGCTGGAGGAAATAGGATTGCGCGGAGTGATAGCAGTGGTGGGTATTGCCAAGCGATTGGAGGAAATTTATTTCCCCGGAGATTCCGTTCCGTTGTATATAGATAAAAATTCGGAGTCGCTGCGAGTGGTGCAGCATCTACGCGATGAAGCCCACCGATTCGGAATAACACATCACCGCAATCGACGCTCAAAAACACAAACGACAAGTATTCTTGATTCGATACCGGGAGTGGGTGAAGCAACTCGCACAACATTACTAAAACATTTTCGCAGTGTCAAAAAAATTACCGAGTCGACAGAGGACGAATTGTCGGAAGTTGTTGGCAAAGCAAAGGCTCGAACCATTCGACAATTTTTTCTCGACCGAGCAAAGGAGTCGGAGTAGTAGCCGAAAATTGGAGAAGAAGTAGCAGTTTGAGCGTAATAAATGAATTTTGAGGTAAAATGCGTCAAAATCGTATTTTCCGAATGAAATTTTGAAAACACTTCCCACCGCAGTAATGGTCTAATTCATAGTGTATTACCGGCACACCATTAACACTTATTAACTTTGAGGGTTGAAAATTTATTTTAATTCGTCCCCGTGCTCGATAAAAATCGCACCATTTTACAATAAATTAAGAGTAGTTTCTTAAACTAAACTTTTAGTAAAGTGTCATAAATTATGTATTTTTGTAAAATCAAAAATTGATTGACAAAACCAATTCGAAATGAATAAGAAACCTCTAATCGGTCTGACCTTGCAACAACTTCGAGAAGTGGTGGCATCGGTAGGATTGCGTCCATTTGCTGCGAAGCAAATGGCATCGTGGCTTTATGTGAAACGCGCTACTACTATCGACATGATGACCGACTTGCCCAAAGCGGCGCGCGAACGACTGAACGAAGAATATTGCATCGGGTTAGTAGCTCCCAAAGATGCAGCAATCTCTGTTGACGGCACAGTTAAGTATTTGTTTGAAGGAGTGGGCGGACGCGACATAGAGGCAGTATATATCCCGGATGGGGAGCGCGCCACATTGTGCGTGTCGTCGCAAGCGGGATGTAAGATGAATTGTCAATTTTGCATGACCGGTCGTCAAGGTTTTAATGGAAACTTGACCACAGCAGCTATAATCAATCAAGTATTGTCGATACCACAATCGCAGTCGCTCACCAATATAGTGTTTATGGGCATGGGTGAACCGCTCGACAACTTGGATGCAGTGCTCGATGCAATATCAATTTTGACAGAGCCGTGGGGCATGGCATGGAGTCCGAAAAGGATAACAGTAAGTTCGATAGGGAAGCTCAAAGAGTTGCGCACGCTACTTGATATAACAAAAGTTCATATTGCGATATCGTTGCACAATCCGTTTGCGACGGAGCGCGCAAAGATAATGCCGGTAGAGCGAGCATATCCGATACGCGACGTAATAGAATTGCTGGGAAAATATGATTTCAGTCACCAACGAAGATTGTCGTTTGAATATATCATGTGGCGAAATGTCAATGATAGTCCGAAATATTCCGAAGCACTTGTCAAATTGATAGGTCGCCTTGACTGCCGATTTAATCTCATCAGATTTCATGTAATACCGGGGTCGGATTTGCAACCATCGACCACTGCCGTCATGGAGCGATTCCGCGACAGCCTAAATCAGCATGGCATCACAGCTACGATACGCGCATCGCGAGGTGAGGATATTATGGCGGCTTGTGGCATGCTTGCCGGCAAAGCAAACCCTCAGCAGGATGCGAAAGAATCTTAATGCAAAAAAATAAATAGGAAAAGCAATGAAAAAAGCGATAATATTATTGATGGCACTTGTTGCAACAGTATGCTCTGTGAAGGCAGAGGATAAAGTTCCGGTAGTGGTGTTTGAAGAGACGACGCATGATTTCGGGATGATAAAAGAGGAGGGAGGTCCGGTGAGTTGCATATTCACATTTATCAATGAAGGTGAAGCACCGTTGGTTATAATATCTGCCTCGGCGCAATGTGGTTGCACACGTCCATCATTTCCGCAGAGTCCGATAAATCCGGGGAAGAAAGGGGAGATAAAAGTCACCTTTCATCCACAAGGACGACCGGGCGAATTTATCAAAGAGGTGAAAGTGAAAACCAATGATAAAAAACATCGCACGACCAAGCTCAAGATAATGGGAGTGGTGATACCATATCAAGAAGAGTAACGCTAAAAATAAGCAGGCATGAAGATAAAAGTAGCACTTATCGGCATATTATTGGCAACAACGACAGCAGTAGCAAATGCCGCTCCGGGAATACAGTGGATAAATCCCGACTATGATTTCGGTGCGATAGCTGAGGCTGATGGCGTTGCGAGCAGTCAATTCGTCTTTGTGAATAGCGGAGATAGTCCGGTAAGTATAGTCAGTGTGCGTACGTCATGCGGGTGTACGACAGTTGATTTGCCGTTAGATGAAATCAATCCGGGC
>JAFXHY010000082.1 GCA_017536215.1 Muribaculaceae bacterium
TGGGCTATCGACCAACTATTCCCCGTTATGCCCCTATCGCGTCTTGACGAGAAGCCGTCGCGCATGGCAACGCTTCAGGATATGACATGCGATTCCGATGGTAAAATCGCCCATTTTATCTCCGTGCAAGGTGGTAGTGCCGATTATCTCATGCTTCACCCGCTAAAACAAGGAGAACCTTATTATTTAGGAGTATTCCTCGCCGGTGCTTATCAAGAAATTCTTGGCGATATGCACAATCTCTTTGGCGACACCAATGCCGTGCATATCAGTGTCTACAAAGATCGCTATGAAATTGACAAAATCATTGATGGAGAAACAGTTGCCGAAGTTCTCGACTATGTTCAGTTTGACCCCAAGAAATTGGTGCGCAATGTAGAAGGTTGGGTAACAGCATCTATGAAAGCTGGCAAGATTACCGCCGAAGAAGGCCGCGAATTCTTATCCAACTATCGCTCCGGCCTTTACGGCTATACTTATCTTGAACGATAACTTAGCATTATCCATAATTATCATCATAATAATAGCGATGGCGGCCTTATGGGTCGCCATCGCTATTGCTATTATATGTTTAAATAATTTCTAATATTCTACATCCCATAGGAATAATGCATTGCCGGGCATAGAAGTTCCTGCTTCACATCTATCTTTTTGCGCTATAACCTGTCGAAATCTGTCGATTGACATTTTGCCTCGCCCCACTTCGACAAGTGTACCAACCACCGCTCGAACCATGTTGCGTAAAAATCGGTCGGCACTTATCTCAAAATAATATTGACTGCCAATCTCTCCTATCCCTGATGCGATTACGCCATCTTCCACCACTATTCCCGCAGCTGCAGGAGCTGTTGCTCCCGCTTTTACCCAACGCGCCGTATCAACACGGCATATATTGGTGTGAGTATCGGTGTGCAGTTTTGCAAACGAAGTAAAGTCGTCAACATCAAGCAGAAGCGCAGCCGCTTCGTTCATTGCCGAATAATCCAACGGAGCAATATTCAGAGAATAATGTCGCAAGAAAGGGTTGGCTCCATGATGCACAAAGTAACGATACGTGCGTCGGCGTGCGTCGAAGCGAGCATGAGCATCGGGCGCCACCTCAACTATATCATGAATGGCAATATCACGCGCAGTCAGCGAGTTGAGCGAGCGAATAAATCGTGCCTTATCCTTTTCAATTATCTCATCGGGCAAATCGGCATGCGCTATCATTTTTCGAGCATTGACACCGGCATCAGTGCGTCCGGCGCCCACTATGGAAATAGGTTGGCGCAACACTTTAGCAAGAGCCTCTTCGATGCATTGCTGCACCGAAATGTCGCCCGGTTGCACCTGCCATCCGTGATAGGCAGTTCCATCATAGCTCAACTCTATGAAATAGCGCTTCATTTTAATACGCTGCGGCTACAACTGAGTCTACTGCAACCTCTTCAACAACATCAACAATTTCAGGTCCCGAAATTACCGATTCATCAAGATCTATAGTAATCGAATTATACCCATTAGTCGTTACATTATTTACGAAATTAGCATCGGTCCCTACAGTTGTTTGATATTTTTGGGTTAGAGCATCTGCTATATATGTATTGAGGTCTTCACGATACTTATCGTATGCAAATTCCAAAGTCACAGAGATAGAGTTTATTTTTGCATCGTTATTGAACTCCCATGTGTAATAGCTCGCATAAGGAGTCGCATCATAAACAACATTATTTCTCGATTTTATGGTCGCTGACGAAACGCTGAAATACGAGTTATTACATTCTAAATCTACACTCATCGATTGATCTCCGCGATACCAACTTTTTGACTTACTCGGATCAGCATAATTTCCCATAGTCGAGCCAAATGGATAGCCCGTCAATCCGTTATTATCAAACATTGCGATTACTGATTCTACCACAGCATCGTAGTCATAATAGTCGGAATATACGTTCTCAATCTCCACCTTGTTGCGGAATTTGCCCAACATTTTGCCCACCTTCTCTCCGGCATAGTTGCGAAGATACATCACATCATCATCCTCTGAGACAAGTTCAAATTTATAATCAAATATCTGGCTAAACAATATTGGATAACGTACGGCAGAAGCTATCGCATAGAAAACTCTTTCGGTATCCCCTTCTACTGTCACATACATAAATTTATCGTCACGTCGGCCCAATATCTGCCCATTAGGGAGTAGTTCTAAACCATCATATTTAGCACGAATTAAGGTCTCACCTTCGAAATTCATCAGTCCGCAATCGCCTTCACTATTTTCGAATACAATATATTTATCATTCCAAGTTTCAATACCTTTGACAGCATTTGGCAGTTTTATCATCTCCCCCTTTGTATCAATCATTACATAGCGAGCATCTTCATCGTCATTTTCACCCATTCTAACTGCGGCATATCCATTAACAAAAGTACTCAGATACATACCCTCTGAGAATTCCTTCACAACTGCGCCATTACGGTCGATAATTGCAGCGCCTTCTTTATCTGCATATCTCACAATTGCAACATCTTCAATAAACACAGGCTGGGTGGAATATAACGGTTCAACTACCACGTTTCCTTTAGTATCGATAGCGCCCCACTTTTGTTCTTCTGTCATAAATGCACAACGACCATTTATAAACATTTCCATAGCTGCCGTAATAGCTACGCCATCATGTTCTTTTAGTGTAAATTGATTCTTGCCGTCGCCATCTACAAACGCAATATGTTCCCCCTTGCGAACAATTGGCATCAGCCCGTCATTGAAGTAACCGCATCCTCTCAATTCGCATAGGTCGCCAACTTGGCGCAAACGTTTATCCGCATAAAAAACAGTTAAACCGTCATTTTCTTCCACATAAAAAATCCCATTGATAACAGCCGATGGACGAGAGTCAAATTCATCTGAAATCAGAAATTCGCCATTGGCATCAATAAGTCCCCAATTAGAATCGCCGTCGGCTTTAGCCGGCATGTGGGTAAGTTGCGGTTTGCTTGAACATGAAGCCACTGCAAATGCGATTAGAGCGGCAACAAAAATTTGTAATGTTTTCATTGGATTGATTTATTTCAGTTAGAATTTATCGGTGATTATTTCGTCATTTTTTGGAATGAGATTGGAATCGGAGTAGAAAAATTCATCTCACGACGAGTAATTGGATGTACGAATCGAAGAGTACGAGCATGAAGTGCCAAACGATGTATCGGGCTTGACTTCGCACCATATCTACGGTCGCCGGTGATGGGGTGACCGAGATGCTTCATATGAACGCGGATTTGATTTTTGCGCCCGGTATCGAGTTCAAGCTCCATAAGAGTGTAACCATTTTTACGCTGCAACACTTTATAGCGTGTAATTGCAAGTTGCCCTTCGTCGGGATTTTCGGTCACATATACTTCAAATTTAGAGTTCTCAGCGAGGTAGGTTTGTATTGTTCCCTCATCAGTTTCCACATTACCCTCAACAACAGCCACATAAGTTCTATTCAACACCATGTTATTCCAATTGTGTTGCATAGCCTCCTTTGCATGAACATTTTTAGCGAACATCATTAATCCGGAGGTGTCGCGGTCGAGACGGTGAACGATAAATATTTTTTGTCGTGGGTCAACCCATTTGATGTATTCTTTAAGAATAGAGTAAGCCGTTCCTTCTTTGACTTTATCATTGCCCATAGATAAAAGTCCATAACCTTTGTTTACAACAACGATATCATCGTCCTCATATACAATGCTAAGTCTGCGATTATAGAAACGTGGGAACTCGCGAGTGAGATTCACATAAATGGTGTCGGCAGAAGAAATCGGTGTATCGAATTGAGTAACAACAAGATTGTTAACTTTAATTTGATTGTGTTGAAGTAATTCCTTGACATTAGTGCGTTTGCGCTGAGGCATTGCATCAAAGAGGAATTTCAACAACGTAGTATCCTCCAACGGAGTATAGGTCTCAATGACATCAGGAGAGAAGCGACGACGCTCAGCACCGGGCTTTGATTTAAGTGGCTTCATATTTAGTTATGAATTATTTTTTACGAGCGACACGACGTGGAACTTTCTTGGGTGCTACATCTTGAGCGGCTATTATTTCCTTACATTCTTCAAGAGTAAGAGCTGCCGGGTCAGCTACCGTTTTGGGTATCTTATAGTTATTCTTTTTGCAGGCAATATATATACCATAACGACCATTCAAAATTTGCACATCAGGATCCTCATCAAATGTACGAACAACTCGTTTTTGCGCTTCAACCCGCTTTTCATTAATAAGCTCGACAGCTTGGTCTATAGTTATTTCCTCTGGGGCAATATCCTTTGGAATGGAAGTAAATGCACCGGCATGCTTGATGTAGGGACCATATTTACCAATTGCAATTGTTACATCATCACCCTCGAATTCCCCGATAATGCGCGGGAAATCAAAAAGTTTCAACGCATCTTCAAGAGTAATTGTCTGCACAGATTGTCCTTTAAGCAATGATGCAAAACGTGGCTTTTCATCTTTATCTCCTTCTCCAACTTGAACAAGAGGACCGAATCGACCGATTTTAACACTCACTTGCTTTCCCGACACGGGGTCGACTCCCAATACACGCTCGCCAACTTTGTGCTCAAGGCGCATTGACATAGCGTTATCTACAACAGGATGGAAATCTTTATAAAAGTTGGCAATCTCATTATCCCAAACAAGATTTCCCTCAGCAATATCATCAAATTTCTGCTCTATTTTAGCTGTGAAATTATAATCA
The DNA here is from genome assembly GCA_017536215.1 of Muribaculaceae bacterium. GTDB lineage: Bacteria > Bacteroidota > Bacteroidia > Bacteroidales > Muribaculaceae > JAGBWK01. The sequence goes on from JAFXHY010000082.1 coordinate 4,731, forward strand.
AGAATATCCGGGAAGTATTCTGTAAGAAAATCATTAACAACTACGCCAATATCGGTAGGGAGCAGCTTCCCTTTTTCTGCATCGTAGGTTTCTGTTGCTTTGCGATGAGTAATTTTACCTTTTCGAAGAGCTATAACTTCAATTTCACGTTTAGCTCCGGGGCGGTCGCCACGTTCCACATATTCTCGTTGTTGAATTGTAGATATTGTGGGGGCATAGGTTGAGGGACGTCCAATACCTAATTCCTCCATTTTCTTTACGAGAGTAGCTTCATTGTAGCGCAACGGCTTCGAAGTGTATCTCTGAGTGGCTTTCATTCCGTCCAAATCAAGAATCTGAGCAGGAACGACATTGGGGAGTGAAGACTGCTCGCTGTCAGATTCTTCATCATCGCGACCCTCCATATAGACTTTTAGGAATCCATCAAATTTAATAACCTCACCCGACGCAACAAAATGCCCATCGACAGGTAGCGTAGTCGCGGTTGCAGGCTGGCAGTCAATGTCGATAGTAGTCTTTTCGATAATAGCATCGGCCATTTGCGAAGCAATAGTGCGCTTACGTATAAGATTATAAAGTCTTTTTTCTTGAGAAGTACCTTCGATAGTTGCTCGGTCTACATATGTAGGACGAATTGCTTCATGGGCCTCTTGTGCTCCTTTTGAAGATGTGTGATAGTGGCGCACTTTAAGGTATTGTTCTCCTATATTCTCGGTTATTTCCTTTGATATTGTATTGATAGCGAGCGACGAAAGATTGACTGAGTCGGTACGCATATAAGTTATGTGTCCAGCTTCATAAAGTCGTTGCGCTATCATCATTGTTTGAGATACAGTAAACCCGAGTTTTCGTGCAGCCTCTTGTTGTAAAGTTGAAGTAGTGAAAGGGGGGGCCGGCGATTTTTTTAGGGGTTTAACTGCAATTTCACCAACTTTAAATTTAGAATCGGCACTTACTTTAAGAAATTCCTCGGCAACTTTCATGTCGGGAAGACGATGCGAAAACTCCGTGTGTAGTGACTTATCTCCCGCCAAAAATTCAGCAGTGAGACGCACATATTGCTCGGGGACAAAATTCTTTATTTCATTTTCTCGCTCAACAATCAAACGAACAGCTACCGACTGCACTCGCCCCGCGGAAAGTGCCGGCTTGATTTTTTTCCATAACACCGGTGACAACTCAAAACCTACAATACGGTCAAGAACACGCCGAGCCTGCTGAGCATCAACGAGATTTAAATTAATCTCACGAGGATTTTCGATTGCATAAAGAATCGCGCTCTTGGTGATTTCGTGGAAAACTATACGTCGAGTTTTTGCAGCATCCAATTCAAGCACCTCAAATAAGTGCCAAGCAATAGCTTCCCCCTCGCGGTCCTCATCGGAAGCGAGCCATACAGTCTCAGCTTGAGTCGCTGCTTTTTTTAGTTCGGAAACAAGTTGCACCTTATCTGATGGTATTTCGTAGAGTGGCGCAAAATTATTATTGACATCAATACTGAAACTTTTCTTTTTGAGGTCGCGAATATGCCCATAGCTCGACATCACTTTGAAATCGGAGCCGAGATATTTTTCAATAGTTTTAGCTTTTGCGGGGGACTCTACTATAACGAGATTCTTTATCATAAAATGCTGTATATTACTCTACTACGTGAAGATAAAAGGGAGAATCAGACATAGTTTCTCCTATAATATGACCGCAAAGGTACAAAAAAGTTGTATAAGGTCTAAATTTTTTTCTTTTTATATAATGTAACAGCGATTAAACATGGGTTATTTGCGGATGAGCGACCAATGATATGTTTTAAGTTTTTTTATCAATTCTTTTTCTTTTCCTCCAAGATAACTATTACAAATTTCATGGAATCGAGGGCTGTGATTGAACTCGGTAAGATGAGCCAATTCATGACAAATTATATAATCGCGCAAGTCTTGAGGAAGGAATATCAACATGTAGGACAATTTAATGCAACGTGCGCTGTTACATTGACCTAAAATCCGACTCCCCGCCGAAATTTCCCATGTCGACGGATTGCAATGCAAGGTTTCAGCTAATTGACGCGCACGTGGCAAAAGTATTCGCGCTGCATTTTTTCGAGCTATCCGCTTAAGTGCCTTTGATATAAATTGTGATGTTTTTATATTATCGAAGTCCAATTCATCTCCAACTGCAATTGTGACCAACTCTATAGAATTCTGCTTAATTAAAATACTATCACGACGCAGGTGTTGACGCACTATGACAATCAGTAGCCCATCGAGTTTAATTTCTTGATTTTCATAATACTTAACAAACTGTGTATCTCGACTTTTAGCCGCAAGTATTTGAGGCATCAATCGATTGAGTGCAGATTGGACATCGGCATCGGAAGCCATCGCCGGAACCGTTACCATAAGAACATTTGAACTCCAACGTGCTATAAAACTCCGAGCGTTGGACTTAAATGTCACTATTATATCACCTAATTCATTATGGTGTAATATTTTCCGCACCGCGCTCCCCTTCTATGATAATACCCAATTAATCCATTGCACTTGCACCCCAAAGGAGTTTGTTTCGCAAAGTGAAGAAGAAATTATGACCGGGACAACATACTGTTTTTACAACAAAATTGGCTCGAGAAATATAAATATCCGTGCCACATGGCAAATTTACAGAACGTCCATCAAGACTAATGCGGAAAGAGGGGGTGCGCGACGAGACATTGAGAGTCAGTAACGACGAATCATCAATGACCAATGGTCGCATCGTTAAAGAATGAGCCGCTACGGGAGATAATATAAAACTTGGAGATTGTGGTTGCATGATAGGGCCACCGACCGAAAGATTGTAGCCGGTGGAACCGGTTGGTGTCGACACGATAAGTCCGTCGCAAAGGTAATCGGCAAGAGGGACTCTGTCAATACGAGCATCAATACTTATCATTGAAGCTGTATCTTTTTTAAGAATAGCAACCTCATTTATAGCATAAGGCCAAATATCTAAATCAGCGCAATTGATATCAACACGCAATAGAGAGCGGTCCACTATCTTATAATTGGCAAGTCGATGAGTGATTACCGCATCTGCGGCCTCTTTTATGGTAAATGGAGCAAGAAAGCCGAGACGTCCGGTATTAACACCGATAATAGGAATTTCGGAATCTGCAACCCATTGAGCAGTACGCAAGAATGTGCCATCTCCTCCAATACTGAGAGCGACATCGGCAGAGAATCCCGTTTCAGCGGTAACCATAACAGAAGATGTAGCACGAGCGAAAAGTTCTCCCACATTTGCAACCAAATAATCATAGAGTTTACGATGTATCACAATCGAATCTCCATTTTCTATCAAATCGACAACGAGTTTTGCGATTTCACCGACATGGTCGGCTTGATGACGACTTCCGTAGATTGCAACCTTCATATTTGTGATTTTAGGATTTTTATTACTACAAAACGGGGGCATTTACAGATTTAAACTTCAAGATAACGAAGCAACTCATTTGCACGGCTTCGCGCTTCCTCTGCATCAATGTTAAAATAGTCGGGGGACTCAACATCAATAATATCATAGCCAAATCGACGCAAAGAACGAGCCACCGATGCGGCATTACGATGGTCGACCCTCAACGCAACCATTAATTCACCGGCCTCCGAAAGAGATGCAAGGACATTAAGATTGAGGACATGGGCATCACAATCTTCGACGGCTCGAGCAATAACCGATGCTGAATAATTTTGGCGCTGACAGGCTAAAATAATAGTTGAAGCGTCAGGCGAATGTGGGAATAATATCTCTTTATCTAAATTCAATTGCCAAGAAAGGTTAAAAAATAAATAATATATTTTGAATTATAGCCTATTCTATCTAAATTTGTAACAAATTTCACTTTACAAAAGTACGAATAAAATCGTAATATGTGATATTATTTCTTACTTTGTAGATAATTTTATTTATTTTTAAGTAGTATACTATGACAACAAGTTTGAGTGTCAATATCAATAAAATAGCCACGCTGCGCAACGCAAGAGGCGAAAACAACCCTGATTTACTGAAAGTAGCCCTTGATTGTGAACGTTTCGGAGCTGATGGCATTACCGTGCACCCACGCCCCGACGAGCGCCATGTGAAACGAAGCGACGTTTATCAATTGCGTCCGGCTTTGAAGTCGGAGTTTAATATCGAGGGATATCCTTCTCCCGAATTTATGGATTTGGTGCTTAAAGTAAAGCCGGCACAAGTCACACTCGTACCCGATGCCCCCGATGCGTTAACATCGTCGGCAGGATGGATTGTAGGTGACCATTTTGAATTTCTGACTGCAACAGTAAATGCTTTACATGAAGCGGGAATCCGCTCATCTATATTTGTTGGCACTGATATCGACAACATTTTACTTGCAGCAAAAACCGGCACTGACCGAGTTGAGTTATACACCAAGCCATATGCCGACGACTTCTTTTCTAATCCGGATAAAGCAGTGGCGCCATTTGTCGACGCATCTCGAGCCGCCCATAAAGTAGGATTGGGAGTTAATGCCGGGCATGATTTGAGTTTGCAAAATTTGAGATTTTTTGCTCAGTCGGTTCCTTTCTTGAATGAAGTTTCAATTGGTCATGCCCTTGTTTGCGATGCCTTATATATGGGGCTCAACGAAACAATACGCAGTTATAAAGATTGCTTAATGAAATAAAATCACAAAATAGATAACAACCAGTAAGTCATTCCCATAAAACCACGAAGTAACAATGTTTACACTATCAATTCCAACCGCTATCAACGAAATCGTTGACACTGCAAACCAAGTAACACCCGAAACAGGCCTAATCGACAGCGGAGCTACAGTAGCAACGCCCATGGCCGCCGACTCAATAACAAATCCTATTACCGACACTGCAGTCAATGGAGCGACAGAAGTATCAATGTCATTTTGGGACCTTTGCATGGAAGGAGGTATATTAATGATTCCTATCGGCATATTGCTCCTATTCAGCATATACTTTTTCATCGAACGTTGGCTTGTAATTCGCAAGGCCAACCGTCAGGATGACACATTCATGCGTCGCATTAAGGATTATATTCATGAGGGAGAAATCGATAGCGCATTAAATCTTTGTAAGAATGTCGGCACTCCTTATGCTCGACTTATCAGCAAAGGTATCTCTCGTATCGGTCGCCCAATGAACGATGTGCTTGTAGCAATTGAAAACACCGGGAATATAGAAATCGCGAAGCTTTCAAAAGGATTGTCGTGGCTTGCCACTACAGCTTCAGGCGCACCGATGCTCGGCTTCCTCGGCACAGTAATCGGTATGGTACAAGCATTCTACAACATCTCGGCACAAGGTTCAAGCGCCGACATTGCTACTTTCTCCGGTGGCATCTATACCGCCCTCGTTACTACAATTGCCGGATTGATAGTAGGTGTCATTGCGCTATTTGCCTACAATATTCTTGTAGCAAAAATAAACAACGTTATGACCTCTCTTGAAGGTAAAACAATGGAATTTATGGACCTACTTAACGAACCGGCTTAAAAGTAACAAGATATGGCGTTAAAGCGACAGCATAGAACGATGGCAGAGTTCTCGATGGCGTCGATGACCGACGTTATCTTCCTGCTACTTATATTTTTCATGGTCACATCAACCTACATTTTCCCGACAGCACTTGAGGTCAATCTGCCACAATCATCTCAACAGACAAGCAAAAAGCCAAACATTCGCATAGCCCTCGATGCAGAAGGAAATATATCCACAGCAATGGGAGATGCCGAGCGTCAACCAATGCAACCCGGAGAGTTGAAAACGTGGTTAATGCTTGCAAAGGAACAAGCGCCCGAGGAAACTACGGTAGCACTCTATGCCGACGAAAGCGTTGAATATGGCAAAATTGTCAACATACTCAATGTAGGCGCAGAGGTCGATATACCTATCGTATTAGCAACCAAGCCATTACGCTCAAATAAATAATAGCATCACGAAGACCGAAACGAATGGACAACCGACCCAAAATAATATCAGCAATCCTAACAGGGGTAGTCGCAATATTGCTAATTGTGATGCTCTTGACATGGACACTGAACATCAACCTACAAAAGGGGCAGGAATGGCCACCGGTTAAAAACTTTGAATTGATAGCCGATGATATTGAGGATCCTGAGACCTTTGTCAGCACCTACGACTCTTCGGCCGATGATGTGTGGGAGCAAGAAGCGGAAATCGATGATGCCGGCGCCTCAAATGTCGATTCTGAAGTTGATACACAGACATCCTACGATTTAAATAATAGCGGAGACTCCCAAGGACATCATGCCAATGTCACGGATAGCAACCAACCGTCGCCGGTAGAGCAAAAGCAAGTCAATGAGGGAGTTGCAAAGCCCGATAACGCCGCAAAATTAGAAGCCGAACGACAGCAGAAATCCAAGAAAAATATCGAGGACAAGGTGTCGGGGCGCTGGTCGGGAACCGGAAAAGGAGAAGGGGGCAAAGCTGCACCCAAAACCGACGGCAATAAAAACAATAATGGCCCCGGTGGTACTGATCCAATCAACTATTCCGCATCGCACAACGAGCGTCCAAGCAGCAATGAATTGGGGACGATTCGCATACGTGTAGTGGTACTTGAAGGTGGCATTGTAGAAAAAGGCTCGGCTCAATTCATTACAAGCCAAAGCAATGGAAATGCCGCCAAGAATAATGCTACGATAGAAAAGTGCAAAAAAGCGGCTGAGAAATGCGTATTCAAACGCGCATCTAACGACACAAAACGCCGAGAAGCAATAATAACATTTAAGTGGGAGGACTCAAATGGAAAATAATGTGCCTTCTCTATATTTATTCCCATCCAATCTGAGTGAATCTCCGATAGGCGAAGTGCTTCCGGCTATTAATATTGAAATAATCACCGAGGTGAAGCATTTTATAGTTGAGAACATTAGGACCGCTCGTCGATTTCTCAAAAAATGTAACCGCGATATCAATATAGATGAACTGACATTCAGCGTAGTAGATGTCAACACCGACCCGGCTATCATACCTGCGATATTGCAGCCGATGGCACAAGGACACAATATGGGAATTATCTCCGAAGCGGGATGCCCGGCAGTAGCCGACCCCGGAGCATTAGTAGTAGCCGAAGCTCATAAGCGAGGGTATCGAGTAATGCCATTGGTAGGACCGTCAAGCATTCTACTATCGTTGATGGGGTCAGGGTTTAATGGTCAGAGTTTCACGTTTCTCGGATATCTTCCAATCCACGCGTCGGAACGAACAGCGGCACTCAAGCAGATGCATGCCGACATAGTGCGCAATCGTCGCACACAGATATTTATCGAGACCCCTTATCGCAACAATAAAATGATTGCGGATATAATAGCGACACTGCCAGCAACAACACGATTGTGTGTTGCCACAGATTTAACCGGACCGGGGCAACGGATTATAACTTTAACATTGTCACAATGGCGGAAACAACAGCTTAATTTTGATAAAATTCCGGCTATTTTCCTCCTCTACACATAGTACTTAGAATTATGGCACGACGCAAAAAAACAACTTTTGACACCAACTTTCTTCCGGGACTTTTCGATGATTTAGTCCTGCAAGAGGGTGTTGACGCGTCGCCCGAGCCATTAAAGAAAAAAAGTACAAGCCCCGGTCGACCACGCAAAATCAATGATATACCAACAACCCCACCGGATAAATCTGAACTGGGAATCGTTGATGGGATAGAACCCTTGAAGCCAATTAAACCTGTGCCACAGTTACGTTTTATCTCGTTTGGCAGTGGTAGCTCCGGCAACTGTTCTTATTTAGGGAATGAACACTTTGGAATCCTAATAGATGCAGGAGTTGACCCAACAAAGATTTACAAAGAACTTGAGCGCAATAGCATTGACATCAAGACAATAGGAGGAATTATTTTAACACATGATCATGGCGACCATGTAAGCTATGCCTATACAATAGTGCGTCGGAATCAACACATGCGTATCTATTGCACTCCGGCAACACTTAATGGAATGTTGCGTCGGCACAACATTTCTCGACGAGTAAAAGATTATCATCAACCTATATTTCAAGAATTTCCGTTCCATTTGTCGGATTTTGTCATAACCCCATTCAAGGTGTCGCACGACGGAAGTGATAATGTTGGCTTTTTTATATCAGCAGGAGAGCATAAGTTTGTAGTAGCCACCGACATGGGAATAATAACCGACCGGGCAGATTACTATATGCGTCAAGCCAACTATCTTATGATAGAATCGAATTATGACTTGACAATGTTGCAAAACGGGTCGTATCCGGAATATCTTAAAGCAAGAATATTGGGAGAACGAGGCCACATGAACAATGAGGCTACTGCCGCATATCTAAAAAAGATATTCACTCCCTCGCTCCAATACGTATTTCTATGCCACCTGTCGCACGACAATAACACTCCAACGATAGCACTTGCAACAATAACCAATGCTCTTCGAGAGTTGAATATATCGGTCGGAGATGGCACAGGCAGCATAGAGTCGCGCAATGCATCGGTACAAGTGATGGCACTACCTCGCTTTGATTCTACGGGAGTGATTGTCCTACGAATGCCGTAGATTAAAAAATGAATAGAGTTTTTGTAAAATTTTAGCACATTGAGCGCGATTTATAACAGTAAATTTGCAACACGAACATAAACCTACGCAGTTAATTCAAAATTAGGGAAAAATAAAATTTATATCAATATGAAATTAATCAAATTATTATCAGCATGTGCTCTTGCTATTGGAAGCATAAGCGGCGTGATGGCTGAAGAGCATTTAAACAGTGTCAATCCCGCATATATCGACAATTCGATTAAAGCCGGTGACGACTTTTATACCCACGTCAATAAAGGATGGATGGAAGCCAATCCGTTGACTGCAGAGTATTCTCGTTATAGCCAATTTGACGTACTCGCAGAGCAAAGTCGCGAGCAGGTTAAGGAGATTGTATTAGGGCTTGCTTCAACAAATCCGGAGCCTGGAAGCAACGCATTTAAAGTAGCGACAATTTACTCACAAGCAATGGACTCAGTGCGTCGCAATGCCGAAGGCGCTGCTCCAATTAAAGCTGATTTACAACGCATTGAGAACACCAAGCCTGAGGAGATGGAAGACCTCTTCATCTGGTTGCACGGCAATTATGCAAGCCCGTTCTTCTCAGCCGGTCCGATGGAAGATCTTGCCAACTCAAATGCTTATGCAATGTATGTGAGCGGTGGCGGTATTACCCTCAGCGACCGCGACTATTATTTGAGTGCCGACAAAGAGAATCTAAAGGTGCGTGAAGCATATCAAAAATTGATTGAAAAAGAGATGCGCCTTGCGGGATATTCGAAAAAGGATGCTCGTCGAATAGTCAAAAACGTCATGAAAATCGAGACCGCCCTTGCCGACTCGACATGGACACGCGAGGAAAGCCGAAACATTCCGGCGATGTACAATCCTCGCTCAATAGCCCAACTAAAAGAGATGTATCCTTCAATCAATTGGGATCGCTTCTTCATCGAAACAATGGGAATTGAGACTCCGGCAATGGTTATCGTAACCAACATCAACACAGTAAAACAAGCCGACAATTTGATAGCATCACTTACCGACCGCGAAAAGAAAGACTATTATTTGTGGAACTATGTGCGTCAAGCATCAGGCTATCTTTCCGACGATTTCACCGATGCGGCATTTGAATTTAGCAAAGTACTCTCAGGGGCTCAAAGCCAACGTCCTCGCTGGAAACGTGCTCTCGGCACTGTTGAAGGCGCTATGGGAGAAGCTATCGGAGAGCTCTATGTTGCTAAATATTTCCCGGAATCTTCAAAGGAATATATGCTCGGCTTAGTAGAAAACTTACGTCGCGCACTTGGCAAGCATATCATCAACCTTCCATGGATGAGCGATGATACCAAACTCAATGCTATTAAGAAACTTAATGCATTTAAAGTAAAAATCGGCTATCCCGACAAGTGGAAAGATTATTCAACACTCACAATCGACCCCGCGCTTTCATTCTATGAAAATATGCACAATGTCTCGATGTGGCACCAAAAAGAAATATATTCAAAATGGGGAAAACCTGTTGACAAGAGCGAATGGGGTATGACACCACAAACTGTCAATGCTTACTATAACCCGATGGCTAATGAAATCGTATTCCCGGCCGGTATACTTCAAGCTCCCTACTTCAACCCCAATGCTTCAGATGCAGAAAACTACGGCGCGATTGGTGTTGTTATCGGGCATGAGATGACTCATGGATTTGATGACCAAGGTCGCAACTTCGACGCTGAAGGGAACATGGTGAATTGGTGGACAGCAGAAGACACCGAAGCATTCAACGCCCTTGCTCAAGGCCTTATTGCTCAATTCAATGAAGTCGAAATACTCCCCGGATTAAATGCTAACGGACAGTACACATTGGGAGAAAATATTGCCGACCAAGGAGGTCTCCGAGTAGCACGCACTGCGTTCTTAGACTCACAAAAAGCAAAGGGTGTCGATGTGACATCGGAAGAGGCTAAAATTGATGGATTTGACCCGATGCAAGTGTTCTACATGAGCTATGCCAATGTATGGGCCAATAACACTCGCCCCGAAACAATGCGTCAACTCACCATCGGAGACGTTCACTCTTTGGGTATCAACCGCGTTAACGTCACATTACGCAACATCACCCCCTTCTTTGAAGCATTCTCTGTAAAAGAGGGGGACAAAATGTATCGTCCTGCTGAAGAGCAAGTCGTAATCTGGTAACAATAATAGAGATTCTCACTTAAATGAGCTACGCCTACTCAACATCGAGTAGGCGTAGCTTGTTATTTGTATGTAAATAAAGTTTAGTTTAAATCCAAAACCATAAGAAACAGCTGACAAAAAAGCACAACAGTATAGCAATAATAGTCATATTTTCCACAATTGTAGGCAAATCGGGAAAGTCGAGTAATATAGGGATAATTTTTGGTGTTATTTACTTAACTTTGTTGTCGATTAAATACCAAACTAATGAAATTAGGAGGAATTAAAAACTACATTTTACGATATTTCACTATAGTTGTAGTATCTATAGTTGCGTCAATCTCCGGGGTTGCTGAAGATAAAGTAGAATATTTCAAATATGGTGACTTTAACTCCTGGATTACGAGAAATATTCCTGAATCGCGAGTCCTTGGGGGAAAAATCAAAACGTTGTATGAAGTTGGTCCGACTCAAACAATCGAAGGGGCAAAGGCATACAAAAACCTCGACGGGTCGCCGTGGGCAACCTCAAATGTGTATGCAAAAGTTGTTGGAATATCTAAAGGTAGTTGCGCAGTTGTTCCCGACACCCGTTCAGCAGGAAATAAATGTGCCAAACTTACCACTATCATGGAGCGCTGTAAAGCCATTGGTATCATCAACGTCGATGTAGTAGTAGCAGGGTCAATGTTTTTAGGAGAGATGATTGAACCGGTAAGTTCCACCTCCGACCCATACAGCAAAATGGACATGGGTATACCATTTACAAAGCGCCCGAAAGCATTGTGTTTTGACTATAAATTAGAAATTCCCGTCAATGGCAAACACATCTATTCGAGCGGCTTTGGAAAGAAAAAAATATTACCGGGACAAGAGAGCGCAGAGGTAATGGTGTTTCTGCAACGCAGATGGGAAGACAGCAACGGGCATATATATGCAAAACGCGTAGGCACCGGGCGTATAAGATTCGACAAATCTACCAAAGATTGGGTGAATAAGTATCAGTTGCCTATCATGTATGGCGACATTACTAAAGAAACCGGCTACAAACCCTATATGGGATTAATCCCCTCCGAGAGGAGTTATTATGCCCGTAATAGTAAGGGTAAATTAGTACCTGTAGAAGAAGTAGGATGGGACAATGAGAATGCGACACCCACTCATATCATAGTCATGATGTCGGCAGCATCGGGCGATGCTTATACGGGGACATTGGGATTGACTTTATGGATTGATAATGTCGGCACCGTATATTAACCTTTGCAACAACTTTTAACCCTTAATTTATATATAATTAGCACAAAAATAGGTATATTTGCAAGTTAATTTCCACGTCTAAGGGGAATGTCAATATATATTAAACCAACAGAGAAAATAAATAACAGAGAAAATAATAAGAAAGTAATGAAACGACTAAACGCAAACAAAGCAACCGCCACACTGATGGCCGTTGCATTAGTGACTTTAGCATCATGCTCAGGAAGCGCAGATCAAGCCGCAATGCAACAACAGGCACCCACAATCGCGACTCAGACGGTAGCCTACTCACCGATTGATTTAGCAAGTTCATATCCTGCTACAATCAAAGGAAAAACCGACATTGAAATTCGTCCGCAAGTATCCGGATTTATCACCAAAGTTCTCGTCGATGAAGGTCAAAAGGTTCAAAAAGGACAAACCCTTTTCATCCTTGACCAAGTTCAATATCAAGCAGCTGTTGACCAAGCAACCGCAGCGGTCAATGCAGCTCAAACTACAGTGCAGTCAGCACAAATGACAGCCGACCAAAAACAAGCTCTTTTCGACAAAAATATCATCTCAGAATATGAGAACCAGCTCGCTAAGAATGACCTTGCTAATGCCAAGTCAAATCTTGCGACAGCCAACGCCGCGTTGACATCAGCTAAGAAAAATTTGGCTTACACTGTCGTTACTGCTCCGAGTGCAGGTGTAATCGGCTCAATTCCATTCCGTGAAGGCTCTCTTGCCTCTCCCTCAATGATGCAGCCATTGACAACAGTGAGCGACAACTCTCAAGTGTATGCTTATTTCTCATTGACAGAGAAAGACATTCTCGACATGACAGAGAATGGCACTAAATCGCTCGACCAACAAATCTCAGAAATGCCGGCAGTGAAATTGCAACTTGCCGATGGTTCAATCTACTCCATCGAAGGTAAAATTGCAACAGTTTCGGGCGTAATCGGAACCGGAACCGGAGCCGCAACCGTACGAGCATTGTTTAACAACCCCAACGGTATGTTGCGTTCAGGCTCAACCGGACAAATCATTATCCCCGTACATGAAGAACAAGCACTTGTAATTCCGCAGAAAGCGACATTTGAATTGCAGGACCGCAAATTCGTGTATGTTGTAAACGACTCTAACATGATTATCTCAACACCCATCACAATTTCAAAAGTTGATGACGGTAAGATTTACATTGTAACATCAGGACTTGAACCGGGCAATGTTATTGCTGTAGAGGGTGTTGGAAATGTATTGCGTCCTAACATGACAATTGTGCCTATCGATGCAGCAGAGAAGGCGGCACAACAGGCAGCTCAAGCGCAAGCACAAGCACAAGCTGCAGGACAGAAACAACAATAAGAAACGACACCCGCAACCCAGATAAGGGAAAAAAGAATATAATAAACAAATCATTAATCAGGAAATTTTCAACACGAAATGAAGCTTGATAATTTTATTAACCGCCCGGTACTATCGACGGTTATCTCAATATTCATCGTGCTGTTGGGTATCATCGGATTGACATCACTTCCAATCACCCAATATCCCGATATCGCGCCTCCAACAATCAGCGTATCGACCACCTATACCGGAGCGAACGCCCAGGCGGTGCTTAATTCAGTAATCGCACCATTGGAGGAATCAATCAATGGTGCCGAGGGAATGACCCACATGGAGTCAACCGCAACCAACACTGGTTCGGCAACAATCACCGTATACTTTAAGCAGGGCTTTGACCCTGACATGGCAGCGGTCGATGTACAGAACCGTGTAGCAAAGGCACAAAACCTACTCCCTGCCGAAGTTACCCAAGTAGGTGTGTTGACACAAAAACGCCAGACCTCAATGTTGGTCGGCGTTGCATTGGCGGAAAAGCCGGGTTACAACTATTCGCCCGAGTTTATCGACAACTATATGAAGATTAACGTCATCCCGGTATTGCAACGTGTTAATGGTGTGGGTGACGTTATGAGCTTCGGTGCCGATTATTCAATGCGTGTGTGGCTGAAGCCGGAAGTAATGGCACAATATGGATTAATGCCCACCGATGTAGCAGCGGCTCTTGCCGAGCAGAACATCGAGGCTGCCCCCGGAGCCTTCGGCGAACAGGGGAATCAGACGTTCCAATACACAATGAAATATCGAGGACGTCTTTCTCAACCCGTAGAGTTTGAACAAATCGTTATTCGCGCTGATTCAAATGGTAATGTACTTCGATTGGGCGATGTAGCTGAAGTAGAGCTCGGTAAGGTGATGTATGGATTCTCATCATCACTTAATGGTAGAACGTCGACCAACTGTATCGTATTCCAAACCGCCGGTTCGAATGCGACACAGATTATTAATGACTGTTTGGCAGAAGTTGAAAAGTTGAGCAAAGATCTACCGGAAGGACTTGAGTTCAGCATTCCTATGAACAACAACGACTTCCTTTATGCCTCAATACATGAGGTAATCAAGACTTTGATTGAAGCATTCGTATTGGTGTTCTTTGTGGTTTACATCTTCCTTCAGGACCTCCGTTCAACAATTATTCCTGCAATTGCTATCCCTGTTGCATTGGTAGGTACATTCTTTGTAATGAACCTTATCGGCTTCTCCGTAAACCTCATCACCTTGTCAGCACTCGTACTTGCGATTGCAATTGTTGTTGACGACGCGATAGTTGTGGTCGAGGCTGTGCATGCCAAGCTCGACCAAGGCTATAAGAGTTCACGCAAGGCGTCGATAGATGCAATGGGTGAAATTGCCGGAGCGCTAATCTCAATTACTCTTGTCATGATGCTCGTGTTTATCCCGGTATCATTTATGTCGGGCACCTCGGGTGTGTTCTACCAGCAATTCGGTTTGACCATGGCAATTGCGATTGGATTCTCAGCACTTAACGCGTTGACCCTTTCACCGGCACTTTGTGCATTGTTCCTCAAGGCCCATGGAGATGAGCGTCCTGCCAAGGAACGCATCGGAGAAGCGATAGCTGAAGCCGGCAAAACAATGGCAAAAGGTTATCGTCGTCGCTTGACAATTAATTTCCATCCTTTGTTAACAATGATATTTGTGACAGCCACAATCACGTTCATGATTTTGGGTTGGTTCAATTCGGCTCAAACATGGAAAATACTCGTAGCAGTAGGCTGTGCTATATTCACCATATTCGGGATATTCAGCCCGCGCTTCCACGCCGGCTTTGAATCGGGATATTCAAAATTGCTCAAAAATTATACAAAGATAATTTCATTAATAAGTAAAGGCAAATGGATTGCCTTAGGTGCAGTGGCAGGTATTGTAGTATTGTTGGTGTACCTAATGGGCAAAACGCCAACCGGGCTTGTTCCTAATGAGGACACCGGTATGCTCTTCGCAATGGTCGATATGCCTCCGGGCACATCACAAGAACGTACTCTTGAGGTGTTAGAGAAAGTAGACCAAATCATACAATCGACACCCGGTGTTAAGTATAGCATGAAGATTGCCGGATATAGCTTCTTGGCCGGTCAAGGTGCAACATACGGAACATTCCTTGTAAAACTTAAAGATTGGGAAGAACGAAGCGAAGAGGAAAGTGCAGAAAACATCCTCAAACGTATCTATGGCGCAGCAGCAATGACCATCACCGACGGACGTGTAGTAGCGTTTGCTCCCCCGATGATTGCCGGATACTCCGTGACAAATGGTTTTGAAGTTAAGATGCAGGATAAAACCGGTGGCGATATCAACGATTTCTTCGCCGTTGTGCAAGGGTTCCTCGCCGAGCTCAACAAGCAACCGGAAATTCAAATGGCCTACACAACATTCAACCCGACATTCCCACAATATCAAGTTGACATTGATGCAGCAAAAGCGAAACAAGCCGGCATCAGTCCTCAAACAATCTTGACAACATTACAGGGATATTATGGTGGTATGTATGTGTCCAACTTCAACCGCTTCGGTAAGATATACCGAGTAATGATGCAGGCCAATCCGGAATCACGCGTATCACCTGAGACATTGTCGAGCATCAAAGTACGCAACGGCAATGAGATGGCGTCCATAGACAACTTTGTGACCTTGAAACGCATCTATGGTCCCGACGTATTGAACCGTTTCAATATGTTCCAGTCAATTTCCGTTACAGGTAACCCGAATCCCGGCTATTCATCAGGTCAAGCATTGGAAGCGATAGCCCGCGTAGCAGCCCAAACATTGCCCCAAGGTTACGGTTACGAGTACTCAGGTATGACTCGCGAGCAAGGCAATCAATCAGGCAATCAAACCGCCATCATCTTCGGTCTTTGCTTCATCTTCGTATACTTGCTCTTGTCGGCACAGTATGAAAGCTACATCTTGCCTCTTGCAGTATTGCTCTCAATACCTTTCGGTCTTGCCGGAACATTCATTTTCGCCAACATCTTCGGTATCGAAAACAACATCTACTTGCAGATTGCGTTGATTATGCTTATCGGTCTTTTGGCTAAGAATGCAATTCTTATTATCGAGTTCGCTCTCGAACGTCGCCGCACCGGTATGGCAATATTCAATGCCGCAATCCAAGGTGCAGCCGCTCGTCTGCGTCCTATCCTCATGACATCGTTAGCTCTTGTCATTGGTTTGTTGCCGTTGATGTTTGCCAGCGGAGTAGGTGCGGTAGGTAACCGTACACTCGGCACAGGTGCTATCGGTGGTATGTTGATTGGTATGATACTTCAGATTTTCTTCGTACCCGCATTGTTTATCATCTTCCAGAAGATACAAGAGAAAATCTCACCGCTTAAATGGAAGGATACAAATAATACCGGTATCAATTCTGAAATTGAGCAATATTCACGATAATACAGTATTCACAATAAAGATAATACAGTATTCACGTAAAAAAATATCAACTATGATAAAATTCAAAAGCATAGCACGCCCGGCAATTGCCATCGTAATGGTGGCAATGCTGACGGGGTGCGGACTATATAAAAAGTTTGAGATGCCCGAAGACACATCCTTGCAGAAGGAATATGTTGAAGCGAAAAATTCAGTAGCTGATTCATGCGCATTCGGAAATCTCCAATGGCAAAGTGTGTTTACCGACCCCGTACTTGCCGACCTAATAAATCGTGCGCTTGAAAGCAACGTTGACCTTGCTAATGCCAAACTCAACGTTGACATAGCACATGCCAACTTACGAGGCGCTCGCATGAGCTACTTCCCATCTTTGATGTTAACTCCGACTGGTGGTGCTTCTTCGGTTAGCAACGAAAAGTTGACCGGTTGGAATTATACAATTCCTTTGACTGCAACATGGGAAATTGATGTGTTCGGTAAATTGCTCAACAACAATCGCCTTGCACAATCAGCTGAAGAACAGGCTAAAGCTTATGAACAAGCTGTTCGCTCACAAATCATTGGTGCCGTAGCCAACTGCTATTATAGCATCGCAACTCTTCAATCTCAATTGCAACTCTCTCGCGAGACTGCCGTAATATGGGGTGAAAATGTTCAAGCGATGAAGGACTACAAATTGGCAGGTCGCACCAACGAAGCTGCCGTAGTTCAAAGCCAAGCCAACTATCTAAGCATCCTTGCACAAATCACCGACCTTGAAGTAGCTCTCGACAATGCTAACAACACACTATCGTTGTTGCTCAACACAATGCCACAAAAATGGGAAATATCTCCTGATGCGCAATTAAATGCACCGGCAATATTCCGCGACGGAGTTCCCATGCGTGAACTTGCAGCACGTCCCGATGTACGCGCTGCCGAACAAGCTGTTGCTCAAGCTTATTATAGCACAAATATTGCTCGCGCAGCCTTCTATCCCGGATTGTCAATCACCGCCAACTATGGATTTACCAACTCATTCGGTTCATTCATCAAGAACCCCGGTGATTGGTTTGCATCGCTTGCCGGTTCGTTGGTAGCACCAATCTTCTCTCGCGGTCAAAATATCGCACGCTTGGAAGCTGCCAAAGCAAAGCAAGAACAAGCAATGAATTCCTTCCAATACACATTGCTCAGCGCTGCTGCCGAAGTTTCCGACGCTCTTACAACCTATGATAAGAATAATGAAAAAGCATTGCTTCTTGCCGAACAGGTTGAAAATCTCAAGAAAGCAGAATACTACACCAAAGAATTGTTTGATGCAGCAAGTGCTTCATATTTGGAAATATTGACAGCACAATCAAGCTTGCTTTCGGCTCAAATGTCGGAGCTCAATTGCAAGCTTGCTAAAGCACAAGCTATCATTCATCTCTATCAATCGCTCGGAGGAGGAAGATAATTGACTTAATAATTGTCCCGGCACATCCCGAGGCAATTACTGAAAATAACAAGAGAGGCTACGCAATGCGTAGCCTCTCTTGTTATTTTATTATTCACTTTGCAATAATACCGGCAGGGAGATGCTGTTAAAGGCTTTCGAGGGATAAGATTTCGTTGAGAATGTCATTGGCCTCTGCTACTGAGGCAACATATTTAATTGCAAATGAACGTAATTGTTCACGCTGGCGAATGACCACGCGCTGAGGATAGCGCTGGAGATAGTTAATCAATCGCCCGAACATCGGCGATTGATAGTAGGCAACATTGCTTTCGTCAACGAAGTAGATATACATCATACCCTGCTTCAAAGCCACTTTTTCGATGCCGAGCCGACGAGCATTTCCTCTCACTAAAGGTATAAGCAGCAACTCTTGTGCCACCGGAGGGATTGCCCCGAAGCGGTCGCGTAGACGTTCGGCAAATGCATCAAGTTCCTCCTTACGAGTAATACCGTCGAGTTCACGATAAAGGTTGATACGTTCACTCTCTTGGGGTACATAGTCGGGGGGCAAAAGGACTTCAAGGTCGCTTTCAATGGTACATTCGGCAACGAAATCTTCGCTACCGATGACATCATTTTGAGCCGTCGCAGTGTCGGCAAATTCACTTGTCGTAAGTTCCAGCACAGCCTCTTTCAGTATCTTTTGGTAGGCTTCGTAGCCAAGGTCGGCAATAAAACCGCTTTGCTCAGCGCCAAGGAGGTTTCCGGCTCCACGAATATCAAGGTCCTGCATGGCAACATGTATGCCGCTACCGAGGTCGGAGAAACTTTCTATAGCATGTAGACGACGGCGAGCAATGGGAGTTAAAGGTACACCCGGAGGTACCATCAGATAGCAAAATGCTTTCCTTGACGAGCGCCCCACTCGTCCTCGCAGTTGGTGAAGTTCAGATAGCCCGAAATTTTGCGCGTTGTTAACAATGATAGTGTTAACATTGGGCATATCGATACCACTTTCTATAATTGTAGTTGAAAGCAACACATCGTAGTCCCCATTTGCAAAGTCGATAATAGCCTGCTCGAGTTTTTCAGGGGGCATCTGCCCATGAGCAATCAACACTTTAGCATCAGGCACCAAGCGCGTAATCATCGCTTTAAGAGAGTCAAGTCCCTCGATGCGATTGTTGACAAAGAACACCTGCCCGTTGCGCGAGAGCTCGAAGTTGACAGCCTCGGAAAGAAGCTCGTCGGATAATGAGTCGACGGATGTAACCACGGGATAACGGTTGGGGGGAGGAGTCTGTATTGCAGAAAGGTCGCGGGCCCCCATGAGCGAGAATTGCAGAGTGCGAGGTATCGGAGTTGCCGACATTGTCAGGGTGTCGACATTAACTTTCATCTGTTTTAGCTTTTCTTTGACTGCAACGCCAAATTTCTGTTCTTCGTCGATAATCAAAAGTCCGAGGTCCTTAAATTTGACACTTTTACCGATTAGTTTGTGGGTGCCGATAAGGATATCGATTTTGCCTTCTGCGAGGTCGGCAAGAATACTATTGGTCTGCTTTGCGGAGCGAGCACGGCTGAGATAGTCGACACGCACCGGAAAGTCGCGCAGACGCTCTTTAAACGTGTTGTAATGCTGATAAGCGAGTACAGTAGTAGGAACAAGCAGTGCGACCTGTTTGCCGTCTACAGCAGCTTTAAAAGCGGCTCTAATCGCAACCTCAGTCTTGCCGAACCCAACATCGCCACATATTAAGCGGTCCATGGGGCGATCGCTCTCCATGTCGGCTTTTACTGCAGCCGTTGCCGAGACTTGATCGGGAGTATCTTCATAGATAAACGATGCTTCGAGTTCATGTTGCAAATAGCTGTCGGGGGAGAATTTAAATCCTTTTTGGTCCTTACGCGCGGCATAAAGCATAATGAGGTCGCGCGCAATATCTTTTAAACGCGTTTTGGTGCGCTCTTTGATTTTATTCCATGCACCGGAGCCAAGTTTATTTAGATTGGGCTCTACCCCCTCTTTACCGCGATATTTCGAGAGCTTATGTAGCGAATGTATAGAAACAAAGATGAAATCGTTGTTTTTATAAATAAGCTTAATCATCTCTTGCGGGCGACCGTTGACGCTCGTACGGAGCAAGCCTCCGAATTTACCGATTCCATGGTCGAGATGCACTATGTAGTCGCCCGGTTCGATAGCACTAAGTTCTTTCAGCGACATTGCAATTTTGCCTGAACGGGCTCGGTCGCTGCGAAGGTTGTATTTATGGAATCGGTCGAAAATCTGATGGTCGGTAAAAACGCAACGATGGCCGTTGTGGTCAATAAATCCCTCATGTAGCGTTGCATCAACGGGGGTAAAGTCAATATTGTCGCCACGGTCGTCGAAAATGGTGCGCAGACGCTCTTGCTGTCGGGCAACATCGCTCAATATGTATATTTGATACCCTTCGTTCAGATAATTAGTAAGAGAGTCGGCAATGAGTTCAAAATTTTTGTGATAGATTGCTTGAGGTGAGCAATTATAATCGACCGAAGGCGCATCCTTAAATCCCGGAGTAGTACCGGCAGTGAAGGCAAGCTTCTTAAAATTTTCGAAATCAGAAATAAACTCATCGGCATCGACAACCTGCTGCATAGCATTACTATCTCCCTCATCGGCGAGGAGAGAAGATTGCGAAAATTCCTCAGAAGCTATACTTTTGACGGCTAACGGGACATCTGCGGGGGTGTTGCAACATATTAAAGTAGACGGGGCAATGAAATGCAACAGAGAATCGCCCAAGGAGGAAATAGCCACATTGGTAGAGATGGCGACACTATCCAACTTTTCGCGGGAAAGTTGAGTCTCGATATCGAAAGTGCGAATTGACTCCACTTCATCGCCGAAAAAGTCGATGCGGTAAGGTAGTTCGAAGTTATAGCCGAAGATATCAATAATAGAACCGCGCACGGCATATTGTCCGGGCTCATAAACATAATCTTGGCGCACGAAGCCGTTGTCGCGAAGCCACTGTTGAAGTTGAACCAAGTCGTACTCTTTCCCTTTTGCTAATTGCAATGTCGAGTTGTCGATGTTCTCTCGTGGCGCTACCCTTTCAGCCAACGCTTTAGGATAGGTAATGACAAAACGGAGTGAATTATCGGAGTGCCAGCGAGAAAGGGCATCGGTGCGTAAAATTTCAGATGGAGGATCAATCTGTCCATATTTGATATCACGCTTATAGGCAGATGGGAAGAATGCAATTGCCTTCTCCCCTACCACACGAGAAAGGTCGTGGTAAATATAATCGGCATCGTCGGCTGTGTCGCCAATAACAAGTATGGGAGCTTTCGTCGACGGCAATTGCGACAACATAATTGACAACGAAGAACCCGCAACGTTTACTACATTAAAACGCCGCACTTTCTTATCCTTTACAAAGGCAGAAATTGCTTTAGAGCGCGCTCCGTTGGCATAAAATTTTACGATATCGGACAGTTTCATTGATGTGCACAAATAAAAATGCGAATACAAAGATAGAAAAATAAGGCTGAACCACAAAAGCAGAGCGGAATCGATTACACATCGACTCCGCTCTTTGTTGTTGGATTAAGTAGAATGAAATTGTAAAATTCAATCCTATTGTATCTTATTCGCGGCTTTCGAAGCGAAGAGCCTTATATTCAATTTCTTTATTAGCACGAAGTGCTTGGTTAACGTTGAATTGGAACATGCGTTGAGCCATAGGAGCAACAACATCGTAGTCGAATTCAGCACCTGCGTTGTCAACTGCAGTTACTTGCAATACTACAGCTGCAGTACCGGTAGCAATCGGACCAACCAACTGACCTTCGTTAGCAGCGCCAACAGCACCGAGGAACTTAGGATCAGCACCCATGATACCACCATTATTTTGTGCGTAGTTAACACGAACTGTGAGTGGTTGAGTGTTCATTGCAGTAGCATAAGTTGAGATTGAGTCAGCTTTACCTGCATAGTCAGCTACGAGTTTTGCACCTTTCTTTTCTGCGCGCAATTCGTTTGTGATATATTCGTTGATTGTAGTATCCTTAACCGGGATGTAGTCAGAGTAAATATCGGTTACAGCGAGAACGATGAATGATTCGCCTACTTCAAATACGTCGGAAACATCACCTACCTTAGCATCTTCCATTGCCCAACGCACGGCAGAAACAGTTTGTGGTACGGGAGCGCCAAAATTGTTGACAACTGCAAAACGTTCGCCTGTTACACGACCTTGCATGATTGAGAAGTTGGTAGAATCAGCATTTTCTTTGAATGCCTTAGCATTTGCGTTCTTAGCTGCGTAGTCAGCGAGTTCTTGACGAAGACCTGAGATAGTAGCGTTAGAGGGAACTACTTCGCGAGTAATTGCTGCAATTTCGTAAATAGTTTGAGGCTCTTCCACGCTGTTTACACGATAGCAAACATCTATACCGTCAATTTGAGTGGGGTCGATTTGTCCACCAAAGATTGAGTTAAGAATATTTGTTTTAAATTCTTTGTCGGTAACAATTGTAGCCTCACCCTTAGTAGCGTTAACGAAGTTATCGTAGTATTCAGCAATGAGTGCATTGTCTACAAGGTTGAGAGTCTTTTGGCTCACCTTTTGAACGCTGTCGGAGCTTTCGTTGATTTCACCGGCTGAAATCGCAGCAAAAACAGAATCCATAGGAACTACTGCGTTGTTAGTGAAGAAGAAGTCTACATCAGCTTTTTCAGCGGCAACTTTAGTGCTAAGCAATTTAGCGAGGTTGTAAGTGGAGCCTGCATAGCTCAACATAACAACTGTGTCAGATTGGATGCGTTCTACTGCGTTGCGCAATGATGCGGGAAGAGTTGCAGCGCTTGCAGTGTGAACTTCAGTAGCGAAAGCATAGTTGCCTGCGATAGCTTCAGTGCCTTCCGTTTTCTTAAGCTCGCTGATAGCATTCAATACCTCTTCCGATGCAGCGTTTTGGTCGTCGACTGAAGGTGTAGGAGTTACATAGATGTAATCCACCATGCGAGTTTCGGTTTCGAGCTTATAGTTCTCTTTATTTTGGTTGTAACGCTCGTTGATTTCAGCTTCTGTTACTTCAAACTCATCGTTAGCAAGAGTAGCATAGTCAACTTTTGCAATGCTGAGAGTTACGTTCTTATTTTCATCGTAATAAGCCTTAGCATCGAGTTTGTTAGCTGTGATAGCCCCAAGTTGCAATTGGAATTTCGCGGTCAACACTTGGCGACGAACACGATTTTCCATATCTTGCCAAAGAGCGCGAGCATTTTCTGAACCGGGCTCGTTAGAGTAAGCATAAGAATAGAAATCTTCGGCTGTAGCGAAGCCATAGCGCTGAGCTTCGGGAGTCACGATTGAAGTGGGGCCAAACAAATAAGCAGCCATTTCTTCATCGGTAGCGTTGATGCCGAGTTTCTCGATTTGTTTGTCTAAAAGATTTTCGTTGATAATAGCTTGCAATGCTTGCTCATCGGCAACTGCGAAGTCAAAATCTTCTTGACCTTGCTGACGCATATTATCTGCAATACGACTTGCGGAAGATTTCCACTTATCGTATTTCAATTTTTCACCATCTACGACAACGGCAGAATCTCTGTCGCTGAAAAACGAGAAAATATTGTCGGAAACTGCTGTGATGATGAATAATACAAGTGCGAGGCCAAGAACTGAAATTACCAAGGCCGGGCGTTTTCTAATGTGTTCTAATGCTGACATTTATGATTTGTGTTTATTTTTATATTCAACGATTGGTATTGATTGACACGGGATATGTTGATAACACATAACCGCTTTAAGCGCACAAAGATAACCTTTTTTTTGATTATGTCAAAACTAAAATCGTCATTTTAGAAAATTTTCCGAGATTAAATTTGTTTTAC
This sequence comes from Muribaculaceae bacterium, assembly GCA_017536215.1. Classification (GTDB taxonomy): domain Bacteria; phylum Bacteroidota; class Bacteroidia; order Bacteroidales; family Muribaculaceae; genus JAGBWK01. Next base: position 28,848 of record JAFXHY010000082.1, read on the forward strand.
AACTAAAAACCTCACGATAAATTCGAATTGAAATTTACCATGAGGCTTTAACATCTATATTAATGTAAAATTACAACAGCTAATATATCTCAAAAGAATAGACCTTCAGTATATCCCAACCAACGTAACACCGTTTCTCCCCAGAGGATAATCATCACCCATCCAATAAGCATCATAGTGATACCATATTTAAAAGTGTCGCTCCAACTGTAATGATTTGTTGTGTAGAGCAATGCTGCCGGTTTTGAATTGAAAGGCAAAACATATACATGCTCAATAAGCAAAGCCACGGGGAAGGCAAGACTCATTATAGGATAACCGAATTTTTGGGCTACACCAATAGCTATCGGCACGAAAATCAATGCCCTCATCGTCTTGGATTGGAAAAGTAA
>JAFXHY010000083.1 GCA_017536215.1 Muribaculaceae bacterium
GGCTGGGGCCAAGTGATGGATTTCCAAACAGAAATTGCGATGGCGCATAACCCCAACGTGCGTTTGCTACAAGTGCGTAAAAATGTATCAACCGTACCTCTCGATGAGGCAGTGTACAATGGTGGAGGCTGGATGGAATGTACTCCCGGTACGGTTCCGGAATTCTCAGCATGCGCTTATTTCTATGCTCGCGAACTTGCAGCTAAACTTGGCGTCCCCGTAGGTGTTATCGATACAACATGGGGCGGGACATCGGCAGAAGCATGGACACCGTATGAATATTTAGAAATCGTACCCGGATTTGAAAATGAAAAGAGCGATCTCAAGGCAGCTAATGGAGATGTAGCAAAGATGCAAAAACTCAACGAAGCTCGTTTTGAAGAATGGCGCAAAGGATATAATACCCACCGCACCGACTATGCCGTGGATAAATTCCATGGAGGGGAAGAAGGATGGAACACTATGAAGCTTCCCAATATGTGGGAGGCAGCCGGACTTCCCGGTTTTAATGGTATTGTGTACATGCAGCGCGAAATTGAAATACCCGCATCATGGGCAGGCAAGAAAGTGTCGGTTAAATTTCCCGGTATCGATGATGAAGATGTTACTTACTTCAACGGCGAAGAGATAGCACGTGGTTGGGGTTGGAACAGCGAACGTAATTATACAATTCCCGGCAGCAAGGTGAAAGCCGGCAAATCATTTATCACAGTAGTTATCACTGATAATGGCGGTGAAGGAGGTATTTATGGAGAAGCTTCAAATATGTATTTGGAGTGTGAGGGAGAACGCAAATCACTCGTTGGCGACTGGGCATACAAAGTGTCGTGCGATTTTTCAAATTTGCCTCCGGCACCTCTTTCAATCACATCATCAAACTATCCCACAGTACTCTACAATGCGATGGTGAATCCGTTGCGCGACTTCCCCGTGAAAGGTTGCATCTGGTATCAAGGTTGCAACAACGTGGGACGAGACGCACAATATGCCGTACTTTTCCCTCAAATGGTGAAAGGATGGCGCAATGCGTTCAATAATCCAGAAATGTCATTCTATTTCGTACAACTTGCAGGATATCTTGCACCGCGTTATTGCCAACCCGATTCTGAATGGGCTGCACTGCGCAACGCACAAACCTCAGTACTCGACCTTGAGAACACAGGCATGGCAGTGGCAATCGACTTGGGTAACCCGGTTGATATTCACCCCAAAAACAAGCAAGAAGTAGCACGTCGTCTTTCACTCTTGGCACGCAATAAGACCTATGGACAGGATGTGATTTGTGAAGCTCCGAAATGCGTAAAATCTGAAGTAAAGGGGAACAAGATGACGCTCACTTTCGATGCTCCCGTTCATGCACAAACAGCCGCTGCTCTTGGCTTTATTATTGGCGATAAGAACAATAACTGGCAACCTGCAGTAGCAGAAATTTCAGCCGACGGATTGACAGTTGTAGTTTCAGCTGATAAAATTAAGAAACCGGTAGCCGTGCGTTATGACTGGGCTGACTATCCCAATGGAAATATTTATGGTGCCGACAATCTACCCGTCGCACCCTTTGCAACAGATAAATAATAAAATGAGATAAAAACGACATGAAACACATGAAAAAAACATTTTTATTGCTTGCATCTGCTCTGATGGCAGTTTCGGCAACAGCAGAAAGCAAAATTATCCCTATTGAAACCGAAAACGTAGGTTTGGTATATTCAGTAGGAGATAATGGTCGCCTCTACCAGCGTTATTTCGGCAAAAAATTGATAAATGCTGAAGAATATGCCAAGCTTCCTCAAGGTATTGAGGCTTATTTGACTCATGGTATGGAGGACTATTTTGAACCGGCCCTCCATATCAATCACGCAGATGGAAATCAATCAACACTGCTTAAGTATGTTGATTCGTCAACAACTACCAATGCTGATGGATCTGTTTCAACAGTAATCTCGCTTGTTGACCCGGAATACAATGATGAGGTGAAGATGCATTTCACAGCATATCCTGATTGCGATGTTATTACCACCTACACCGAAATCACAAACAATGAGAAAAAGCCTATTGAGTTAGAAAAATATGCATCTTCATTGTTGACATTTAATGCACCGGCCTACTATTTGACGCAATATGACGGCGATTGGGCAAATGAAGCAAATTTGAAAGAGCAAAAACTTGAATTTGGCAAGAAGCAACTTGACACCAACCTTGGATCACGTCATAACATGTTCTTAGCTCAATTCTTCCAGCTCAGCATTGGCGCACCTGCGCAAGAGAATAGCGGAGAAGTGCTTGCCGGTAACCTTGGCTGGACAGGTAACTATCGTTACACATTTGAGGTGGACCGTGAAGGGAAATTACGTGTAATCTCAGGAATCAACCCTTACAACTCAGAGTATACAATAGCAAAAGGGGAAACTTTTACCACTCCTGAATTCCATTTTACACTTTCACAAGAAGGAAAAGGTGGCGCCAGCCGCAATTTCCACGATTGGGCACGCCAATATAAGGTGAAAGATGGCATGGGAGACCGCATGACATTGCTCAACAACTGGGAAGCTACTTACTTTGATTTTGATGAGGCAAAGCTTATTCAACTTTGTAAAGATGCTAAAACACTCGGCGTTGATATGTTCTTGCTCGACGACGGTTGGTTCGCTAATAAATATCCCCGCAACGGTGATACCGCCGGTTTAGGCGATTGGGGTGAAAATGTAGAAAAACTCCCCAACGGATTCTATCCCGTGATAGAAGAAGCTAAAAAACAAGGTGTTAAATTCGGTTTGTGGATTGAGCCTGAAATGGTTAACCCCAAGAGCGAATTGTATGAAACTCACAAAGATTGGGTAATCACACTCCCTAACCGAGATGAATATTATTTCCGCAATCAGTTGGTACTTGATTTGAGCAACCCCAAAGTACAAGATTATGTATTCTCGGTACTTGATGACCTCAAGACTAAATATCCTGAAATCGCATTCTTCAAATGGGACTGCAACTCACCTATCACCAATATTTATTCTCCATATGAGAAAAATCAAAAGCATCTCTATGTAGACTATGTTAAGGGCTTGTACAATGTGTTGGAACGCGTAAAAGCCAAATATCCCGAATTGGCAATCATGATGTGTGCCGGAGGTAGCGGTCGCGGTGACTACAAAGGCTTGGAATACTTCACAGAATTCTGGGCAAGCGACAATACCGATCCTATTGAACGCTTGTTTATCCAATGGGGTTTCTCACAAATCTTCCCCTCAAAGACTATCTGTGCTCACGTTACATCATGGAATCGCGATGCATCAATCAAGTTTAAAACAGATGTAGCAATGATGGGAAAACTTGGTTTTGACATCAATCTTCACGAACTCAGCGAAAGTGATTTGCGATATGCACAACAAGCAGTTCGTGAATACAATCGTTTGAAACCGGCTATTTTGGAAGGTGACCAATATCGTTTGGTATCACCCTATGATGGCAACCACACTTCTACAATGTATGTGACAAAGGATAAATCAAAAGCAGTAGTATTTGCATTTGATGTTTATCCACGTTACAACGAAAAGATGTACAATGTGAAAATGTCGGGTCTCGACGCTAACAAGATGTACAACGTAAAAGAAATCAACCGTTACGATTGTAACGACCAAAATGTAGGTCAATACTCAGGGAACTACTTGATGACAGTAGGATTGCCTATGTTCACCGGCAATAAATTACATTCTCGTATCTACGAAGTATCAGCTAATTAATAGTCTTTAAACAATAATGCCGGGACTAATAACGTCCCGGCATATTTTTACTTGAGAACCGGGTGCATTGCACCACCAACAAATCGATACTTACATGAAAAAAACGATTATATCACTTGGAATGGCGGTATTTGCAACAACAGCATATGCAGCCACACCGATTACAATCAACACCGATAACGTGGCATTGCGATTTTCCGTTGATGACAAAGGCACGCTACGTCAGAGTTATTTCGGTAAACGCATGGCTGAAGAAAGCTATGCTCCAATTCATCAGGGAGTTGAGGCATATGTGACACATGGCTATCGCGACCAATTTGAACCGGCTTTGCATATAAATCATGCCGACAACAATTCGTCGCTAATACTTAAATACGTAGACCACAAGGTGGAAGAGGTGAAACCGGGAGTGACAACTACTACAATCAATCTCGCTGATGAGGTCTACAAAGACGCTGTGTCGTTAGTGTTTACCGCCTATGGTCCGGAAGATATTATCACTACGCACACCGTTATCACAAATAACACTAAAAAAGATATTGAGCTGGAAAAGTACGCGTCCTCGATGCTTCATTTCTATGCTCCCGAATATTTCCTCACTGAATTTTCCGGAGACTGGGGTCGAGAGGCGGCAATGAGCAGCCAACCGCTCCGTTTCGGCAAGAAGGTGATTGACACTAAACTTGGTTCTCGTGCCAACGCCATGGTCTCACCCTTTTTCATTCTTTCGCTCAATGAGGAGGCTACGGAAACCGATGGAGAAGTGGTGCTTGGCACTTTATCATGGACCGGTAATTTCCGTTTCACTTTCGAGATTGACCAGCAAAATCGATTGCGTGTAATCTCAGGAATCAATCCATACTATTCTACCTATCGTCTCGGGAAAGGAGAAACATTTGTCACCCCCGACTTTGTGTTCACCTACTCAAATAAGGGTATCGGCGAGGCATCACGCAATTTCCACGATTGGGCTCGCAACCATAAGGTTAAAGATGGTAATGGCGACCGCATGACATTGCTCAATAACTGGGAAGTGACAAGCATGGATTTCACAGAACAGAAGTTGGTCAGCATGGTAAAAGATGCAAAAGAACTTGGTGTTAACCTCTTCCTGCTCGACGATGGATGGTTTGGCAACAAATATCCCCGTGATAATGACCATCAAGGACTTGGCGATTGGGATATCATGAAGAAAAAGCTACCTAATGGCTTTACTCCCATCATTGAAGAGGGTAAAAAACAGGGGATAAAATTTGGTTTGTGGATAGAGCCGGAAATGGTCAATCCGCGAAGTGAACTTTATGAGAAGCATCCCGATTGGGCAATCACACTTCCCAATCGCGAAATTGTCACTAAGCGCAATCAGCTCGTACTTGACCTATCGAATCCCGAAGTGCAGGATTATGTGTTCTCAATCGTCGACAATCTACTTACCGACTATCCCGATATAGCCTACTTTAAGTGGGATTGTAATGCCGAGATAACCAATATCTATTCACATTATCTTGGGGAAGACCAGCAGCATCTCTACGTAGACCATGTGCGCGGGCTTTACAATATCCTTGATAGAGTTAAAGCAAAATATCCCGATGTGCCTATGATGATGTGTGCCAGTGGTGGCGGTCGATGCGATTTCCAAGGATTGGAATATTTCACTGAGTTCTGGACAAGCGATGATACCGACCCGGTAGAGCGATTGTTTATACAATACGGAATGGGACATTTTATGCCGTCGAAAGTGTTGTGCGCACACGTAGCACGTTGGAATAGTGATGTCAAAATCAAATTCCGCACTAATGTTGCAATGATGGGCAAACTTGGCTATGATTATGATATCCATGAATGGAATGAGAAAGAGTTGGCTTATTCAAAGCAAGCGGTGAAGAATTATGAGAAATTGAAACCGGCAATTTTGGAAGGTGACCTATATCGATTGATTTCACCATATTCAGGTACACATGCAGTCAATCAGTTTATGAGTAAAGATGGGAAACTTGGAGCTATCTTTACCTTTGACATATATCCTCGCTGGGGGGAACATTACTATAACGTCAAGTTGCAAGGACTCGAGCCCCACGCACGTTATGACATTTATGAAATCGACCGTTTTGATGCCGGAGATTTCAAGTATGGCGAATATACCGGAGAATATCTGATGGAAGTAGGAATTCCAATTCTCACCGGGCATAAATTGCATTCACGAGTGTATGAGATAAAAAAACATTAGAAATTCATTATGCAATTGGACGGGAATATATCGAATAAAAGAAAATGAAAAAGATACTTTTAGTTTTTGCTGCATCGATGGCGATTGGAGCTACGGCCGGCGACTATACCAAATATGTCAATCCAATGATAGGCA
>JAFXHY010000084.1 GCA_017536215.1 Muribaculaceae bacterium
ATCCCATATCGTGTTGGTCCATAAGGGCAACAATATCTTCAATAGCTTTTGGATTGTGAGTCGCATCGCCGTCAATCTCAACATAGAAAATATGACCACCACGAGTTAATTCGTGATAAGGCGCTTCTATTTGTGCTTTTTTGCGAGGAGAGCAGTGGTAGTAGACCGGCACATGATTGGAGTTGGTATAGTATATCTTATCCGTGATGCCGGGAAGCACACCAAATGTTTTGCGGTCCTTGGTAGTGAATTTCCCAGAGAGACCTTCGGCAGGAGTTGCGAGAATAGAGAAGTTGTGGCTATAACGTTCGGAGAACTCATTAGCACGGCTACGCATGTGCGAAACAATGCGTAATCCCAATTTCTGAGAGTCTTCCGATTCCCCATGATGCTTCCCGGTGAGAGCAACCAAACATTCAGCCAATCCGATAAATCCAATCCCTAAAGTGCCTTGATTGATTACCGATTCAATAGTGTCGTTAGGCTTGAGATTTTCTGAACCGTTCCACAAACGCGACATTAACAATGGGAATTGTTTTGCAAGAGCTGTTTTTTGGAAATTAAAGCGGTCGTTGAGTTGGCGAGCGGTGATTTCCAGTATCTCATCCAGTTTGGAGAAGAAACGCTCGATACGTTCGCGAGTGTCGACGATTGGCATACACTCAATTGCAAGACGTACGATGTTGATTGTGGAGAATGAAATATTACCACGGCCGATAGAAGTCTTTTCGCCATATCTATTTTCAAACACGCGAGTACGGCATCCCATTGTCGCAACTTCGTATTCAAAACGTCGAGGATCTTTGGCATCCCATTTCTCGTGATAATTGAATGATGCATCGAGATTTACGAAGTTGGGGAAGAAGCGACGGGCTGTCACTTTGCATGCTTGTTGATATAGGTCGTAGTTACGATCTTCGGGGAGATAGTTGACTCCGCGTTTCTTTTTCCAAATTTGAATCGGGAAGATAGCAGTTGCTCCATTCCCTACTCCCTCATAGGTGGATTGAAGCAATTCGCGGATGATGCAGCGTCCTTCGGCTGATGTGTCAGTGCCATAGTTGATAGAAGAGAAAACGACTTGGTTCCCTCCGCGAGAGTGGATTGTGTTCATGTTGTGAATAAATGCCTCCATCGCTTGGTGAACACGGCTTACTGTGCGATTGATTGCATGCTGTTTAGCTCGCTCAACTCCGCTCAAGCCTTCAAGCGGGTGTTTGATAAAGTCGGCAATTTCTTCGTTGTAAAGCGCAGAGTAGTCTTCACCGGAAAGTTGTTCTGCGCATTTCAATTCTTCAATATAAGAAGATCGCACGTAAGGTGCGAGATAGAAATCGAAAGCGGGAATTGCCTGACCACCATGCATCTCATTTTGTGCAGTTTCCATTGAGATGCAACCAATTATGGATGCTGTTTCGATACGTTTTGCAGGACGTGATTCACCATGTCCGGCAATAAACCCCGAAACGAGTATGCGATCAAGAGGATGTTGTACGCAGGTCAAACTTTTGGTAGGGTAGTAATCCTTATCGTGGATATGCAAATAGCCGTTTTTAATTGCATCACGAGCTTCATCCGACAATAGATAGTCGTCGACAAATGGTTTTGTTGTTTCGCTGGCAAATTTCATCATCATACCCGCCGGCGAGTCGGTGTTCATATTGGCATTCTCACGAGTTATATCATTGTTTTTAGCCTCAATGATTTCAAGAAACATGTCGCGAGTTTTCGCACGTCGGGCAATAGAGCGTTTGTCGCGATAGGCAATGTATCGTTTGGCAACTTCCTTACGCGGGCTTTTCATGAGTTCAAACTCAACACAATCCTGAATTTCCTCTACCGACATTTGTTCTTTGCCGGTAATACCAATTCGGTCGGCAATTTTTTGAATTAAAGCTTCATCTTCGCCAAGCTCTGTTTGAAGCATTGCTTTGCGAATGGCTGCTTTGATTTTCTCTTCATTATAGCCAACTACGCGTCCATCGCGTTTGATTACGGTTTGTATCATATAGTGAGAATTTAATTTTTTTAATGTTGGGAAGTATTTAGATTTTGGGTAGAATTAAATAGACGCGTGACAGTTTGGCGGAAACGCGAAAACAATGCAAAACTATAAAACTTATCTGAAAAGTGCAACTATTTGCGTGTAAAAAATAACAAAGTTTTCCAATTTTGGAAAACTTTGTTGGGGTTAATAATTTCTAACTATTTAATAGATAGCTTATTAATGTTTTGTTTTGGGAAACTTCTTTTGCTGTGGAGTTTTAATTGTTTTTGTAAAAGTCTATCGAATGATGCTATAGTATGCCGAGTGCTTTGAATTTTTCAATGTCGCACTCTTTTACGCCTGATACTTCGAGTGGTACCCCTTCATTATAGTCGTTGAGATACATCGGACGTGGTGAAACATAATAGGGTGATGCAATTGATTGCTCCGCATCATAATAAGCAGTAAGAATACCACTGATATCGAGTAGTGTATGGAATATAGCTTGAGTAGGTGCGATATACTTATCATAATTTTCCGAGAGACACCGACGAATTTCCGGATAAGCCGCATCATATTCTTCCGATGTCCAAGCCAACATTGGCACATGCAACTGATAATATGTTGAGATTGGTGAAGCGTGAAGGAATCGCTCTCGTTCGTCATCAAAAATATCTTCTCCATGGTCCGACGTGTAAATCATTACAGCTTTAGTGTTGGTCGCATCAAGAAGATTGATTACTTCGTCGATTACACCATCGGTGTATCGTGTAGCATTATCGTAGGCGTTAAGAAGTTCCGAGCGGTGCTTTATATTAGCTTGTGAAGCATCGTCGGGTTTGAAGCATGACAAGCTGTCGGGATAACGTTCTTTATAATTAAAATGTGAGCCGTAGGTGTGTAGAATGATAAATTGCTTTTTACCTTTATTTTTTTCGAGATTGTCGCGTAAAAGTTCAACAAGGTTATGGTCATAGTGCTTATCTCCTTCAAGGTATTCAACATCGTCGGCCTCCTCTGAAAAATATTGCGTATAAGAATGATTTTTAGCTTGATTTGAGAATACAGCAGTTGAGTAGCCAACCTCTTTGAAGGCGGTTATGATACTTTTGCGATACATTATTGAATCAAACGAAAGGGGAGTCGTGTGGGTTAACATCATTGGTACGCACTTGTGTGTAGTGTTGGATTGAGATACTGCACGAGGGAATTTTATGATGTTATCTCGCTTGGAAAGGCGCGGATTGGTCGAACGGTCGTAGCCGAAAATTTCCCAGTTGATAGCGCGAGAAGTCTCTCCTATTATAAGTACATAAATTTCTTCTTGGTTTGCATTGTGTTTATCAATAGCATTGTACTTAAAGTCGGCTGATGTTTTATCAAAGTTAGCGCTTTGGTAGGTGCGTTGTAATGCTGTTACGATATTGGAAATGATATTAAATGGATAAATATGCCGAGACGGACTAAATTCCGTAGTAAGCATTGTTATTATTGAAATAAGTATACCCACCGAAAGACCGATAAGTCCATATCGACGAGATATATTTCGAAATTTTTCTGATGTGCGTAGCTTGCGGAATGCACTATAGATACCCCATATAATTAGAGGAATATACAAAATAGAGCTAATTATGATAGGTAAGGTGAGGTTGGATAGTAATTCCCCGGCTTCCGATGTATTTGTAGTAACGCAGTTGATTAGCATGTCAATGGCTATAATCCCTTCACCAAATAGGTATAGCACCGTGATTTGAAAACCGTTCATCACACAGAAAATGGATAGGTAAAGAACCATTACTCCTGCGTTTTTGCGTGCGCTCATCAATAAATAGTACAAAGATAGTGGAACAATAATATTTGCTATCTTCGCAGTAAGTGGCATTGATTCTGTTATATTCAACAGAATGTTGGGAAAAATCATCAATATCGGGTAGATGATTGCCAATAGATTGATATTGTTGAAAAATCTCTTAATTATAGTAAGAATCTGCATGAATATTAATTATATTGTCAAATGTGATTAGTCTACTCTTGTGAGCTATATGTTTGGTTGTATTATTTACCGGTTTATAAAAATTAGAAGGCTTCATTGATATTGAATACAATTCCTTTCTCTCCTTTGCCGATGCCAAAATCAAGTCGGACGTTGACATTCTTTTTGAACTCCCATCGATAGCCGATGCCGAAATTTGGTAAAATTTTACGAGAGTGGAGCTCGCTAAATTTAGAAAAAACACTACCGGCTCCGACCCATATAACGGCACTGTTGCGGCGCCAAATATGTTGACGAAGTTCCAATGTGACATCAATAGCATTTTTATCTCTATATCGACCTTCGTAATATCCTCGCATAGTGTGGCTTCCCCCAACTTTTGCAAGCATACTCCAAGGAGTGTTGCCATAGGTAAATAGTCCATGCACATTCACTGCAATGATAGCATCGCGCCATGCTCCAAAATAGTGACTTGCTGTAATATCAGTACTTGAAAAAGCACTTTTGTTGAAAAGGAATCGCGGATAGAAACGTTGTTCGGCACCGATATACCACCCGCTATGAGGTGCAGTCAAGCAATCGCGAGTATCGTAATATAAATTAATCCCTATACCATAGTTAAATGTCTTAGTCCTCTCGTTCCCCCACAACACATAGTTGTCGGCATCGGTTGCTTTTGTATAATTGAAATCAATAGCAGGACCTATATAGCATTTTTCAAACAAGCTATAGTCAAATGAGGCTTTAAGTTCAGCATTCAGTTGTAGGAACTTTGTTTTATTGTCATCATTATGAGCCATATCGTATCCGATACCCCAATAATAGGTGGGCATGGAGCTGAATGATGCCTTGTAATTAAATCGCCATCTGTCGGCAGGGGTAAAATGCACTCCTCTTAATCCAATATTATAGTATCCTGTTATAGATACCTCGGTATATATTGAGGCATTGGATTCCGATGTGATAGTGTCAATAGGGCTACCGGTTGTATATAGTGCCGCACCTATTAAACCTAAAGATAGTTTGGTATCGCTTGAATATGCAGGCCCGCCAATGACACTGAAGTCTAAATTTTTGTTGGATTTAGGCTTGTTGGAGTCGTCAAAATATTTGATAACTTTTTGTATGAGATTTTGTTTTTGGGGCTGAATAGAATCAGTGTGATGCGATAGTTCATCCGCGACAATTGCAATCGAATCTGTTTCCTCCGATTTTGCCGCCGCCGATAGTAAGCATAATATTAAAATAATAGACCAAACACAACGCATCGCTATAAAAATAAAAGATTATGCAAAATTAATAATTTATCCCTAATTATTAGTAAATTTGCCTATATGAAAATTGCAAATACAGCGGATATAATAGCAAATTTGCTCTACAAGTCTGGTGTCAGGCATGTGGTGGTGTCGTCCGGCTCACGCTCCTTGCGTATGGTCAAGGCTGTTGTCGCACACGAAGGCTTAACCACTCGAATGGTTGTGGATGAGAGGGTTGCGGCTTTTTCAGCACTTGGTATCAGTGACAGTGAGAAGCAGCCGGTAGCACTTATATGTACTTCCGGATCGGCAATGCTTAATTATGCTCCGGCATTAGCGGAAGCTTATTATCGTGGTGTCCCGATTATTGCAATAACTGCCGATCGTCCGATTGATGTTATAGATATTAATGATGGGCAAACGATTCATCAATTTCATGCAATTGACAATATAGTTAAAACATCGATTGATATTGATGCAACAAAAAGTTGTAGTATAGCTGATTTTGACAAAATAAGTGCGGCAGTATCGGTTGCATTATCACCTCGCAAAGGTCCGATACATATCAACTTGCATTTGGAGGAGAACTCTACTATATTACAAGAAAATGTGATATACGATAAGGACCCGATTGCACCACAGCTATTATCAAATCGATTTGAGGACCTTTCAGTTTCGAAGTTTGCCGACAAGAAAATCCTGATATTTGTAGGGCAAAGGGAGGTTGATGAAGATTTTAATTTGAGTATCTCTCGAATTACATCCAATCCAAATATTGTTGTTGTAGCAGATATAGTGAGCAATTGCATTGTTGACAATGTTATCACTGATGTTGAATCAATAATAACTGAGATAAAGGAGAACCCTGAAATCTTTAACCCTGATTTGCTAATATCGATGGGGAAAACCGCCCCTCTAAGTCGTCGATTTAAAGAATGGTTGAGAAGTATAGACTCGTATAGTCATTGGCGAGTTAATGACAAGGACGCTCCAGAAGATACTTACTCACATTTAAGCAAAACAATAGTTGGCGATGATACGGCCTTCTTGAATTATCTTGTCGATAATATCCCTCAATTGGAAGATAACTCAACTACATATAGCGCATCGTGGAATCGTGTCTATAAAGTTGCAATTGAACAGAAAAGGGCACTGCTTGCTACCTCAAAATGGAGTGATATTCGTGCGATAAATATTATATTGCAATCGTTGCCTATGGATTATGTAGTTCAATGCTCTAATGGCATGACAATACGCAATGTCTCGTTGGTCGGATTGAAAGGATACGATGTTTATTGTAATAGGGGAGTTAATGGCATTGATGGCTCAACATCGACCGCTTTAGGCTTTTCCTCAGTATCTAAGACTCCAACTTTATTTATCTCCGGGGATATGAGTGCACTATATGATGTCTCAGCTTTATTCTCCGGACAATTATCTCCGAAATTTAAAATGATAATAATAGCAAATTGCGGAGGCGAAATATTTAGAATGATAAAAGCAACACGAGATTATGAATATCGCGAAGAAATGCTTTGTCATATCCCTGATATTAAGTGGAATGAGGTGGCCGCTTCAGTCGACATGGAGTATTATGAAGTTGAGAATGAAACTCAACTAATAAGTACTTTTAGTAGCTTTTTCCATATAGGAGATAAGGCATCATTATTGGTTGTTAAAACTCCGGCAGGAAATAGTGAAACATATAATGAAATAATCAATAAAATAAAAATAGCATATGAATAAAGAAGTAAAATGGACCGCAATAAAACAATATGAGGATATATTGTTTGAAAAATATGGCAAGATTGCAAAGATAACAATAAATCGCCCTCATGTATATAATGCATTCCGTCCGCAGACAAATATGGAAATGCTTGATGCAATGGCATTTTGTCGCGAATCACCTGAGATTGGAGTAATAATTCTTACCGGAGCGGGTGATAAGGCATTTTGTTCGGGAGGAGATCAGAATGTAAAAGGAGTAGGAGGCTATATCGATGCGAATGGAGTGCCACGACTTAATGTGTTAGATTTGCATAAGGCTATACGTTCGATACCTAAGCCGGTAATAGCTATGGTCAATGGTTATTCGATAGGTGGAGGTAACGTGTTGCAAGTAGTGTGCGATTTGTCAATCGCATCGGAAAATGCTCGTTTTGGACAAACCGGGCCTAAAGTTGGAAGTTTCGATGCCGGTTTTGGTTCAAGTTATTTAGCACGTTGCGTTGGTCAGAAAAAAACACGTGAAATTTGGTTCTTATGTCGTCAATACACGGCACAAGAGGCGTTGGAAATGGGAATGGTGAACTGTGTGGTGCCATTCGATAAACTCGAAGAAACCACAATAGAATGGTGTGAAACAATATTACAACGCTCGCCGATGGCAATTCGAATGATAAAACGAGCAATGAATGCCGAACTCGATGGACAGCGAGGCTTAATGGAGTTTGCTGGAGATGCTACATTGATGTACTACTTGATGGAAGAAGCACAAGAGGGTAAAAATGCTTTTCTTGAAAAGCGAGCTCCCGATTTTGACCAATTCCCAAAATTCCCCGGTTGATGCTTAAGGCGTTTTGGTCAAAATACACCTTGTCGTTTATTCGTCAGTCGCGCACATCACGCGAGGTTCTTAATGTTAAAGATACTTTTTTTATAAAAATCTTTGACAGTGAAGATCCTTCTGTTGTGGGATATGGAGAAGCCGGTTTATTTAGAGGATTATCGGCCGATGATACTCCCGATTTCGAGAAAATTCTCGATAGTTGCTGTCGCTCAATTAATGATATTGATGTGGACTCTATCCCCTCTTCTTCGATTAGAATGGGGGTAGAGACCGCATTGGCTGATATTAAAAATAAAGGGAAGCATGAGCCTTTTTATTTAGGGATAATACCTCCTACACTTATTAATGGATTGATTTGGATGGGGGATAAGCAGTTTATGTTAAACGAAATTGAGCATAAACTTAAACAGGGTTTTCGTTGCCTTAAATTAAAAATAGGGGGTATAGACTTTGATGCCGAACTTGATATTCTTCGAGCTATCCGCAATCGATATAGTAGCGATGTGTTGGAACTTCGTCTTGATGCCAATTGCGCATTTTCTCCGGAAAATGCAATGTCGCGTCTTGAGATGTTGTCGAAATTTAATATTCATTCTATCGAACAGCCGATAAAAGTGGGGTTGATTGAAGATATGGCTAAGATATGTAGCGAAAGCCCAATTCCTATCGCTCTTGATGAGGAACTTATCGGATTAAAATTTAATAGTGAAAAAGTGGATTTATTAGAAAAAATACATCCGTCTTATATAATATTAAAACCTACGCTTTGTGGAGGCTTCGTTCAATCAGATGAGTGGATAAAAGTAGCTAAAAGCTTGAATATTGGTTGGTGGGCGACATCGGCTTTAGAATCAAATGTCGGACTTAATGCAATCGCTCGGTGGACAGCCTCTCATAGTGTGACGATTCCGCAAGGCCTTGGTACGGGGCAACTTTACTCAAATAATATAGATTCTCCTTTAGAATTGAATGGCGAATATCTGACCTCTAATGCCGATAATTTATGGAACTTCACTGCGATAAATTTTTAGAAAACATACATAATTGTACACCTGAGGCAATTAAATTTATTCACCAATGGTTTGATGATTCCTCCCACATAGTAGCTCATACCTCAGGTTCCACCGGCAGCCCCAAAGAGATACGACTTCTTAAGAGTGATATGCTTGCGTCGGCGTTGAGTACAAATGATTATTTTAGAATAAATAAAAATTCGACCATGCTATGCCCTTTGTCGGCAGAATATATTGCAGGGAAGATGATGATTGTTAGGGCAATAGTGTCCGGGGCGCAATTATGGATGGAAGCCCCGAGCAACACTCCGATACAACGCGACTATGGTCAAATTGATTTGATAGCAGTAGTCCCGTCGCAGCTAAATCATATACTGACAGATAATAGCAGAAAGAGTCAGGTCCAAAACATTCTGATTGGAGGTGCTCAACTCCCTTCCGATAGTGCAAGACAAATTATTGAAGTGGGAGTTAATGCGTATGTGTCGTATGGAATGACAGAAACGTGCAGTCATGTGGCTTTGCGCAAAATAGTTAATTTAACTGATGAGATTTATGAGGCTATGTCAGATATCTCATTTTCTCAAGACCAACGTGATTGCTTGATAATTCACTCTGATATTAGGTCATTCAAAAAATTGCACAGTAACGATGTTGTGAGGTTAATTGATGAGCGCCATTTTGTGTGGATAGGTCGTGCGGATAATGTTATAAATAGCGGAGGGATAAAGATTTACCCAGAAGATGTTGAACAACAGATTCAATCGTTGATTCCTGCAGAGATTGAGTATTATATAGCAAAATCGACAGATGAAAAATGGGGCGAAGTGCCCGTTTTGGTTATATCAAAGGATATAGTTGAAAGTGATAATTTGCTTAATGCTATTCGAAATCATGTTAAGTTGAAAGCACAACGCCCGGCTCGAATAATTGTTGCTGATATAGAGCACACCTCGTCGGGAAAAATAATAAGGCGTCAATTTAAAAATTAAAGCCGGAATGTATCATATTGGGATACTTCCGACTTTAAATAAGTTATTATAAGAGTAATTATTATCCGAATTTTGAAATCTTTTTGAGCATTGCTTCATTGAGGATTCTAATGCGTCGACCATCAACAGTTATCAGCTTCTCATTAACAAAGCCAGAAAGAGTACGAATGGCATTCGATGTTGTCATATTCGAGAGATTGGCTAAATCTTCGCGCGCCATATAAATTTTTAAAGTTGAATTGTCGTCCTCATATCCATAGTTATCTTTCAATACGATTAACGCTTCGGCAAGGCGACCTCTAATATGTTTTTGGGTAAGGTTAACAATCTTGGTGTCGGAACCTCCTAAATTGCGGGATAATTCTTTGATAAAGAAAAGGGCAAGTTTATTATTGTTTCGAATTAAATCCATTACCAATTCCATAGGTACATAGCCTAACGTTGAAGCTTCAAACGCTCCTGCACTCGATACGTATGGCTCCTGTGCGAAGAAAGCACGATAGCCAAAATATTGTACCGGACGAATCAATCGCAAAATCTGTACTCGTCCACCAACCCCTTCTTTAAATTTTTTTACTTTCCCTTTTAAGAGGCACCACAAGAATTCAGGGTCTTCTCCTTCTGCATATATAATTTGATTTTTCTTGAAATTATGAATTTCAAACGCATTAATTATGCGATGCTTCTCTTCGTTGTTCAAAATTGACCATATTTCGGCCAAATCTTCACTGATTACTTTTTCGAGTGCGCTCTTAATCATGCTATACGAATATGTTTTACAACACAAAATTAGTAAAATAAATCAGGAAATCAATCATTTATTAGATATTTGATATTGAGAGGAGTGTATTTAGTAAAAATTAACAATTATTGGGTTGAAATCATTAATTGTTACGTATATCAGAATTAATTTCTAAATTTTATGCTTAAATAGTTAATTGGTATTGCGTAATTCAACAATTTATCATATCTTTGTGTTGAAAGATTATCTAATCTGCTTATAAAATTTTCGAACATTGAAATACCACATCAAAGTTGATTGGGAAACTCTTCAAATCATTATGAAATGCCGAGACAAGCTTAGTCGTCTGATGGCGGGCCCCAATTTCGATATAGAAATGCTTTATGCCAGGCGGATTACAAAGGGCGACGAGCACTCAAATCCTGTCTATTCGGAGTTTCATCGCATCCTTTGGTGTGGATCATATAAGAGGTCAACATATTTGTTGACCTCTTTTTTTATTTCGATAACCTTTTGGTTATGAACGACATTGTAGATTCCATTTTCATATCGGACTCATTCCATTCGCTTATTGCGGAAGAGTCTTTCATGATACCCCCTCCACCCCAAAAGCAGCAACGTCCCGGTTCAAATGCAAAACAGCGAAGATTGACATGCGCAAGATATCGTTTGTCAGTGTCGATTGCAATATATCCACCATAACATTCTCTGTCGTGGGTTTCAAGTTGGTTGATAACTCCTTTAGCCCATTTCACGGGATAGCCTGAAATAGCAGGAGTGGGGTGCAACGCAGCTATGATATCATTAATTTCTATCATTCCGTCGGGTGTGGAAATATTGCCATGTATTCGTGTCAAGATGTGTTGGATTTTGCCGGCATTCATTGTTTCGGATTGCAATATTTCCGGAGAGATTGCCAATGACTTCAATGTGTCGCTGATATAACGAACCACTAAGCTGTGTTCTCGTTTGTTTTTGTCATCCCAACCATCTTTGGTCACTCCACTTCGAGTGCCGGCGAGGGCAACGGTGTTGAAAATTCCGCATCCCTTATCTACCTCCAATAAAAGCTCCGGAGAGCAGATGCACCATGCACCGGTTGTCGGTGTAAAATATATTGCTCTGAATGTATTTTTATGTTCGGCAAACATTTCAACGGCACTTTCTGCTATAAGATTAAAGTTAATGCGGCAATCATCAATTACCTTTAATCGAGAATATACAACTTTACCTTCGGTAGTGTGGAGTAATTCGGTAATTTTATTAATAGCCGACTCATATTCTTCCCATGATGAAGTTGTGCGATTGAATTGTGGTTTTGAATTTTGTTGAATAGGAGAAATAATCGCCTCTGAGATATTTAATCTGTCGGAAATCTCAAATTTTTCTCCCGCCCATGTCGAAATTATAAATTTACGTGAAGAAATCACCGGAGACACATTGTCGTCAATGATGAATTCAATAGTATCAAAATTGGGCAAAGCATATGCGACAAAAGCAATCTCCCGTTTCAATAACGAAACGATGTGGTCTATTACATCCTTCCCAATATTCATAGTGGTAAAATGCTAATTTTGAGATGTATTAGAAACTTTAGCAATTAACTCAAAAGGCATTGCTTCCAGGATTTCTACGTGATAGTAATTTCCGGGAATTAGTTCAACATCTTTAGTGATTAACACTTCCGGGTCAACTTCCGGGGAATCGTATTGAGTACGAGCGATGTAATAATCTTCATCTTCGCGGTCAACTAAAACTTCGATTCTCTTCCCAACTTTCTCGCTTTGGATATCAAAAGATATTTCCTCTTGTATCTGCATAATCTCGTCGAGGCGTTGCTGTTTGATGTCAGAATCGATATCGTCGGATAAATAGCGTGCCGCATAGGTGTCTTCTTCCTCACAATAAGTAAATGCCCCCATTCGCTCAAATCGCATTTCCTCAACAAATTGTTTCAACTCTTCAAAATCAGCGTCGGTTTCACCGGGGAATCCAACCATAAGGGTAGTGCGCAAATGTATGCCGGGCACTTCTTCTCTAATACGTCGAATTAGAGTACGAGTTTCATCGGCTGATATGTGGCGACGCATATTGTTGAGCACATTGTCGGAAATGTGTTGTAGAGCAATGTCTAGATATTTGCACACTTTGGGGTTGTCGCGCATTACCGGAAGAATGTCGAAGGGGAAATCGGCGGGATAAGCATAGTGAAGGCGTATCCATTTGATTTTATCTACTTTGCTGATTTCCGTAATTAGTTCGGCAAGAGTCTTTTTATTGTATAAATCGATGCCGTAGGAAGAGAGGTCTTGAGCGATAATGTTTAGCTCGGAAACACCCTTGTCGGCCAACGTTTTCACCTCTTCAACGATTTCTTCGATAGGGCGCGATTTGAATCGACCGGTTATCAATGGGATAGCGCAAAACGCACAAAAACGGTTGCACCCTTCGGCTATCTTTAAATATGCAGAATGGGACGGAGTTGAAAGAACACGACGATAGTCGGCTTCGTTGTTGCAATCGGGTAATAAATAATTAATTATTTCAACCCAATCAAATTTGCCATACCATGCGTCAACTTCGGGTAGTTCGGCGGGAAGCTCCTTGCGGTATCGTTCCGATAGGCATCCCATCACGATAATTTTATCAACTTTGCCCTCCGATTTCAATGCCGCATACTGCAGGATAGTATTTATCGATTCCTATTTTGCGTCACCGATAAATCCGCAAGTATTAATTATAATAATAGGGGAGACCGTTGTTTCGTCCTCCGGATTATGGCGAATAGCAATATTGTGGTCGGCAAATTGTTGCATTAAACGCTCAGAGTCAACTAAGTTTTTCGAGCAACCTAATGTGACAATATCGACTTTTAAATTACTTGTGTGAGCACAATATTCCCTGTTGCTGCAAGAATTAGCCATAATAGAATGTAGCTACACGTATTATTTTATAGAGTTTCCGAATAGAGAGTCCACAAATTCCTTTTTGTCGAACACTTGGAGATCGGTGATACCTTCACCCAAGCCGATATATTTAACAGGTATTTTGAATTGGTCGCTAATGCCAATTACTACACCACCTTTTGCAGTGCCATCAAGCTTGGTAATAGCGAGTTGATTAACTTTAGTGGCAGCGACAAATTGACGTGCTTGTTCAAATGCATTTTGTCCGGTTGACCCATCAAGTACCAATAGTACTTCGTGTGGTGCGTTGGGGACAACTTTTTGCATGACGTTTTTCACTTTTGTCAACTCATCCATTAATCCTTTCTTGTTGTGCAGACGTCCTGCGGTATCAATGATTACAACATCAACATCATTTGCAACGGCCGATTGAAGAGTGTCGTAGGCAACAGCAGCAGGGTCAGCTCCCAATTTCTGTTTGATTACCGGAACACCGGCTCTTTCACCCCACACATCAAGCTGTTCGATTGCAGCAGCGCGGAAAGTGTCGGCAGCACCAAGCATCACCTTATTTCCGGCGGCTTTAAATTGGTGAGCCAACTTCCCGATTGTAGTTGTTTTACCCACACCATTTACTCCCACTACCATTATGACATGTGGATGGTGAGATTCCGGCACTTGGAAATCATCGAGTTGTTCTTCGTTGTCGTTTTCTGTAAGCAAATTGGTGATTTCTTCACATAATAATTTGCTCAACTCAGATGTGCCGACATATTTATCGGTAGAAACACGTTGTTGTATACGGTCGAGAATTTTTAAGGTTGTTTCTACTCCTACGTCAGAAGTGATAAATACCTCTTCGAGATTGTCGAGGATATCATCATCTATCTTACTTTTGCCGGCAATGGCACGAGTTATTTTGTCCAAGAAACCTTGTTTGGTACGCTCTAAACCATTATCAAGTGTTTCTTTTTTTTCTTTTGAGAATAGTTTTTTGAAAAAGCCCATAGTTAGTCAAATTTTAAAATGCAAAAATACAAAAAAACTACGACACAACCAATACATTTAGCGCGACTCACAACGAAAAATTGACCGCCAACGATGAAGAGCTTATTGATATGGCACATTCAACGACCTATCGAAGTGAAATCCGCAAATATATCGCTGACGCTGACACCAACACCAACACTGCAAAAGAAATCCTCCATTCAATGTTGAACAATAATGATATCGATTGGGAGGATTAATTATAATAATTAGTATATTTGAGATAATCTCCAATATACTTTCGCTCGCTGTAATATTCAAGCAAGCTTGATATTTCTTGCTCGCTTATTCGTATATTTGCAAAAACGATGAAAG
>JAFXHY010000085.1 GCA_017536215.1 Muribaculaceae bacterium
CGCAGGTGGTATTGTAGGCTATATCAGCGGCACAAAAGCCAACGATACTAATGAAATGCTCGAAGTGACATTCGACAATTGCCACGTAACTGAAACCATCATCGATGGTGAAACCGCCACCGGGCATTTCGTGGGATTGCTTCGCGGTTATGACCCCAACGAACGTTTGACATTCAACAGCAATTGCACCCTTACACTCTCTGCTACCGCAGCACAAGCCAATGATTTCGTATCACCCTATCGCGAGGGGAATGAAGGGGCATGGCTCGCAGCTAATGATTATTCTAAATACGATGGTTGGCTTGGCAAGGAGGAATGTTATCGTGGCACGGTGATGCTTGGCGGAATCCGATTTATACCCTGCTGGGACGGAACGACAAAAATCACCCCGCTCACCGACGGCTCTACAAAACTTATCTACTCCCCCTTCGACTTGGCATCATTGCAAGGAGGGAGCCACACTGCTGTTTCTTTTAAAGAAAATGTAGATTTAGGAGGTGACCGAGCTACAAACAAAAATCCGTTTACTCCAATAAATTCTATTAATACATTAGATGGAGAATATCACAAACTATATAATTTGAATATTTACCACAAAAGCTGGATAGTCGGATTTATCAATGGAGTTAACGATAATACCGTTCATAAAAATTTACACTTTGTAAACTCGTCGGTCAGAGCAAACATGACGGGAGACGAAGAGCAAGTATACGTCGGGACATTATGCCCTTATGTAGAAAAGAAATACTCTGTAAACAATATCACTGTAACAAATGGCTATGTATTAGGATTGGGCAAATTGGGAGGTTTAATAGGTTATGTTACAAGCTCCGGGACTCTGGATTGCTCTAATTGTATAATTGAATCTTCAACCATTGAGAATATTAAAGGAACATTCGAAGAATCATTTGTTATAACTAAATTTTATCCGCATGGTGAAGTCGGAGGGTTGGTAGGGTTTATACAAAACACTACTAAAATAACCGATTCCCAAGTCAATAATTGCACGATTCATTGCTTTGGACAAAATGACTTTAAGTTTATCATTACTGTCCCTGGTCGTCACGTGAATGATTTCATTGGAGATATCCGCTTGGATAACAAGCAAAGAGTTGACTTGATTGGGAATTCTGTCTCAGGGAATAATTTCACCAATAGAGGAAGAGATATTCATTCAAAAAATTGCCCAATTGTTGGAAAATGTTACAAAATTTCCGGCACAGCAGGCACTGTCTATATCGGAAGCACTAAAGTCTTTTAAGCTAAAAATTACTAATCAAAATATAATGAAGAAATTAATCTACATACTGATTGCGTTGCCGATGCTCTTCGCGTCTTGCTCTCAAGAGGAAGAGATTTTGGGCAATGAAAGTGTTGAAATGAGTTTCAAGGCTGAAATTCCTGCCGATGTTGCTTCTCGCGCTTCTAATAATGGCACGATGGTGGTCAACAAGGTGGTATGCGCCGTTTTTGAAGATGGAGTCGAATTGCCGCTCCTTCGCAAAGTCATCGACATCGTAGATGGTCAAGATATTGTTTACGCGCCGACTTTGATTAAGGGTCGCACCTACGATGTTGTGTTCTGGGCAATGAAAGATAACTGCTACAATGTTGTCGACCTCAAAGCTATCACTCGCAACACTTCGGCTTCAACCAACGAACCCGATTTCGACGCTTTCACAAAAAGTGTTGAAGTAACCGTTACCTCTTCCGCTTCTCAAGGCATTACCCTCGTGCGCCCATTCGCCCAACTCAATATCGGTATCAGCAACGAGGAATGGGATTCCCTTGACGACAATTTCAATATAACGCCGTCTACGACTTCTCTCTCTGTCTACACCAAATCTGCATTCAACGCATTGGCAGGCAGTGCCACAGGCAACGAGTCTACTATCAACTACTCTTTGACTGCTACAGGCAATGACCTCACTGCCGGAAGTGTCACTTATAAGCAAATTGCTACTTGCTTCATATTGCCCGACGCCGGTCAAGAAAATATTACTTTAACTTTTACCGTCAACGATCAATACGGCAATGCAATCCGTGAAAATATCGAGCTTTTAAACATCCCGTTTGAAAGCAACTACCGCACTAATATCGTAGGAGGATTACTCACCGGAACCATCTCATATACCATTGACATAGCTAATGGGTTCACCACCCCCGATAACAACAAAGTAATTGAATAAAACAAATCATAGATAACAAACAAATCAAATAATATATTACAATGAAAGTTAAGTATCTATTCAGAAGTATGCTTGCAATGGCAGGCGTATTCGCAGCAACCTCTTGCTCGCAAGAAGAGTTGTACACCGAGACTGAAGGTGACTTCGTTGAGGCTTCGTTCACAATCGAAACTCCCGATGGTATTCTTTCTCGTGCTGTCGGCGACGGTACTACCGTTGACCAAGTAACTTGCGCCGTATTCGACGCTAACGGCGAAGAAATGACCCAATTGCGCAAAAACATTGAGATTGTAGGTAAAGCTGCTCAATACAATGTTCGTTTGGCTAAAGGTCAGGCTTATCGCGTAGCGTTCTTCGCTTACGACAAAGATGCCAACGCTTATGATGTATCCGACATGAAAAACATCAAAGTGCTCGGCAATCAAGCATCCAACCTTGAAGGTCGCGATGCTTTCACAGCGAAATTCGATGTCACTCCCACCACTGCCGCTATCAAAGAAACTGTAACTCTCTATCGTCCGTTTGCTCAGCTCAACCTC
>JAFXHY010000086.1 GCA_017536215.1 Muribaculaceae bacterium
CCAACCGTTCATGTCACCACGAAGGTAGATTCCTGAAGGCAAACCGGGAGTTTCGGGTTCTGCTGCTTCGAGCAAGAGGGTGTATTTACCACCTGCTACTGTCAACTGAACGCGACCTGAGAATGCTTTAGTCATCAAGATATTGCCGGGATTATCAGGACCTGCGAGTTCGTAAGGTTTACCGAATTCAATTTCTGTACCATTGTGGCCATAGTTGATTGCTGCCCAGTTGGCATCAGCAACTTTGAATTCTACTCCTTCACCGATTGTACAGCTTTCGATTGCATATACGCCGGCTTTGTCAGTTGTCAAGAATTCGTATGCGGGAACTGCACCCCAATCGTTCATACCACCACGGAGGTAGATACCGGTAGGTTCGCCGGGGACGATAACTGCGAGGTATGTACAGTTAGCACGAGTCATCTTAACTACGTTTGATTGGTAAGTTGTATTAGGAACTACTGAGCCTCCTACTGCTTCTACGTTTGCGATCAAGCGAGCGTAGATTTCATAATAGCCGGTAGGAACTGCTTTTTCATTCTTAATTCCAAGCATTTCGCACATTGCAGTTGCAACTTCACCATATGAGGGATTAATAGCACCACAATCGTAGAATGCTGTAGGAAGAAGTGTTGAAGCGGGAAGACCTTCTGCTATAGGAGTTACAAAGTCTTCTGAGAAAGAAATCTCAACTTCATAGCGCGCAGATGCAGCATAGCCATACGAAGGCTGTGAACATGTCATGTGGAAAGTTTCGCTTGCGTTTTCTGCAGTAAGCTCAACCGACATGTTGGTCATCTCGGGTGTGTTGAGAAATTCTTCTACAACTACACCATCGTTGGGATTGAGCGTAGAGTGATTGTCCTTCGACTCATCACAGCTTGTGAATCCCATTGTGGTCGCCAATGCGGCGAACAAAAATGATATTTTTTTCATTTGAGATAATTTCAACATTGTTATTAATAACTTTTGCTATTAACAGGTTGGCTTGATATTAATAACCTGCATTCTGACCTACTGTACCTACGTACTGGTAGGGGATAGCAAATACTGTGCGATGTGACTCAAGGTTGCGACCTTCGTAAACGCCACCCTTCCAGCTCCAGTTGTAGCCTGAAGTGTACTTACCGAAACGGATAAGGTCTTGACGACGATGTCCTTCCCAGTAAAGTTCACGTTGACGTTCGTTGAGAAGTTGATCAAGAGTCGGAGTCATAGGTGCAAGACCTGCACGTTCGCGTACTTTGTTGAAGTAGTTGAATCCGGGGTCAGCATCTGATACACCACGAAGTTGACATTCTGCAAGCATCAAGTATACATCTGCAAGACGGAATACGGGGAAGTCTGTGTCACAGAACACGTTTGCACGGTTCATTTCGCCACCTACGTTGTCGTAGTTATCTTCACCTGTGTATTTGTATTTGATACACATGTAACCGCTACCTGTTTCTGAGTTATCAGTAAGGTCTTCAATTCCTTGTTGGAATTCACCTGCATAGATGAGGTTACGAGCATCGCCTGAGAATTCTGCCAAGCAGTTAACCAATTCAGGACGCATTTTCAAACCACCCCATTCTTGACCACCTGCTCCGAGGAAAGTCTTAACTTCATCAGGCACACAACCGAAATATGCACCGGCAGTCAAATATGTTGTACCGCCGTAAGTTTGCATGTTGTTGGCGTCTTGAGGAATAGCGAAGATGATTTCTTGTCCGTTACCTACGTATTTGTCGTTAGTAGCGCAGAAGAGATATTTGTAGACGGGTGCGAGGGTGTTAGTATCCTTAAGGATTTCTTTACACCATTTAGCACATTCGCCGTACATAGGAGTACCTACATATACTTCAGCGTTGAGGTAAAGTTTTGCAAGCAACATTTGAGCAGCTTGTTTTGACAAGCGACCATATTTTTGGTTCTTGCTATCTACGAGTGCACCGTTAGCAATTACATCTTCAAGTTCTACTGTAAGAGCTTCGAAAAGTTGAGCGCGATCATAAACAGGTGCTTCAGTACCTACTGCTTCGTTGGTGATCCAAGGACCACGTCCGAAGAGGTCGATCATGTAGTAGTAAGAATAAGCACGAAGAACGCGAGCTTCTGCTTTCATTTGCTCTACTAATTGAGCATCTACACCTGCAGACAATGCACCATCAACTTTTGAAAGGAACTCAGCACAAAGTTTTGCTGAAGTTGCTTCACGTTGGAATGCCATGAATTCCCATGTGTTGTCCGATACCCAAGTGTTGTATTTGAGGTCGGCATAACCGGGGTCGTTCCATGTGTTAAGGATAATAGCCTCGTCGGCAGTGATTTCTTGGAGGTTCCAGTGAACACGCATCCAAGTACCTGCACCACCATCGACACCTGAAGGTGTCAAGCCACCTTCATAAAGAAGGTTGCCGTAAAGCGACTGGAAGTAACCATACCATTGCTCAGGTGTGGTGAGCTCAGTCTGCTTGTTGGGATCATCCGGCTCTACATCGAGGTCATTGACGCATGAAGTAGTACCTGCGCCGAGCGACAAAGCCAATGAACCAAGTGCTATATATTTGAAAAATTTCATATTATCTTTTGTATGAATTGATTTAACAATGAGATATTAGAATGTAGCAACAAGACCGAATGTAACTGTTGTCGGTTTCGGATATACTCCGCTATCACGACCGCTGAACACCTCGGGATCTACACCCTTGTAATCTGTGATTACGAATGGGTTTTGAACTGCTGCATAGAGACGAAGACGCAATGCGTTGTTCAAGAGGTTTTCAAATGTATAACCGGCTGTAATATTGTCGCAACGGATGAATGAAGCGTTTTGTACGAAGTAGTCGCTGAGCATCTTCTGAGTGTTCTTTTCTTCGAAGATGAAGGTATCTGCCATAATGTTGCTGATAGGAGCAGTTGCAGTCACTGATGCAAAGCTATTGCTCTGTTGTGTCTGGTTGTATACCCAGTTGCCGAAGTTAGCACGCAATGTGATACCGAAGTCCCAGTTCTTGAAGTTGAATGTATTTTGCCAGTTAGCTGTCAACTTGGGATCCGGGCTATGGAAGATGTATTTATCATCGTCGGTAATCTTACCGTCGCTGTTGCGATCTACGTATACACCTTCTGCGGGTGTTCCATCAGGATTGTAAACTTGTTCGAACACGAAGAATGAGTTAGCTGCGCAACCTTCACGTTGAAGTTGTACGTTAACTGCGTTACCGATATCTCCGGTAGGAATATCTTTTCCTGATGCGAGGTGAGTAATCTCGTTCTTATTGAACGCGATGTTGATGTTTGAATTCCAAGTGAAGTTCTTGGTTACGATAGGACGAGTAATCAAGTTGAATTCAATACCCTTGTTAGTCAAGTCACCGATGTTCATTGGACCTTCCGGACCGAGGTTAGAACCTGCTGCATATGTAGTGTAAGTCAAAAGGTCTTTGGTCTTACGATAGTATGCATCGATGCTACCATTGATACGGTTGTTCAAGAAACCGAAGTCGATACCGACGTTCCAAGTTGTTGTTTCTTCCCATTTAAGGTTCTTGTTGTAGCTTGAAGGTGTTACAAGAGCAATAAATTTGCCGGTAACAGGGTCGATACCCATTTGACCTGAGCCTGTCCAAGTGTTATAGATGGGGAGATAGGGGAAGAGGTCGCCGAAGCCACCACCGAGGTTCTGCTGACCGGTGATACCCCATGTTCCACGAATCTTAAGGTCTGAAAGCACGTCGCGTGTTCCTTCCATGAATGATTCGTCGATCAAACGCCATGCAAGAGCGGCTGAGGGGAATGTACCCCAACGGTTGTCTTCGCTGAAGCGTGAAGAACCGTCACGACGTACAGTCACGGTCAAGAGATATTTATCCATGAAGCCATATTGCAAACGACCGAAGAATGATACCAATTGGTAAGGCAAGCTATAGTCGGTGCGAGGTTCATATAGATAACCGTCGAATGATTCACCGGGTGCATATACAGGAGCCCAGTTGCAACCTTTATTGTAGAATTTCTGCCATGAGTAACCTGCTGTTACATCAAGTGATGATTTGATAGCATCGAAGTCCTTGTTGTAGTTGAGGTAGAACTCAAGAAGAAGATTGTAGATACGTTGTTTTTCGAAGTTTTTAGTAGTATAACCATCAGATACGGGTTCTGCTACACCGGGGATACGGTGGTTACCCTTCCAAGCGGCGGGTGAGAACGGGTGGTTGTAGCTTTCTACTTCACCATGGCTATAGTCATAACCGAGGTTAAGGTTGGCACGAAGGTCGCGGAGGAACGGCATGCGCAAGTCGAACTGCAAGTTACCTACTGATTGATATACGTCTGATTTTGAATCGTAGTCATTTACGAGTGATACAGGGTTAAGCGATGCGTTACGGTCAAGTGAAGAACCGAGATCGCCGGGGCCTGCTACTGCACCACCTGTGAGGTAAGTAGTGTAGTTGTTGAATGCATTGCCATTAGGAGCATATACAGGAAGGGTCGGGTTGAAGCTGATTGCACCACCGAGTACTCCTTGTTCGTAGTTGTTGCGTACGTAAGCACCCTTAATGTTGGCGTTAACTTGGAGAAGTCCGTCGAAGAATTTGGGTGAAAGGTTGATACTTGCAGTTGCACGGTTCATACCGGTTTTACGGATAATACCATGATTTGAAGTATAACCTACTGATACGCGATAAGGAAGAACACCTACTGTACCACCTACTGAAAGGTTGTAGTCAGATGAAACTGATGTGCGAAGCACTTCATCTTGCCAGTTTGTGTTAGCTGTACCGAGAGCTGCTGCTTGTGTTGAACCTTCGCCATAACGATTGATAACAAATTCACGATATTGGTTACCATCCATCATGTCAAGAGTCTTACGAGGTGTTGCCACATAGAGGTTAGCTGAGAAGTTAACCTGAGGCTTACCTGCTTGTCCTTTTTTAGTTGTCACGATGATGACACCGTTAGATGCACGTGAACCATAAATTGCTGTTGCAGAAGCATCTTTAAGAACTGTCATTGACTCAATGTTATCAGGAGCGATGAGCGCCAATGCATTTGATGAACCCTTTACAGAACCACCATCCATAGGCACACCGTCAACGATAATCAACGGGTCGTTTGATGCTGAAAGTGATGAACCACCACGGATACGGATTGTACCACCTTCCGAGGGGTTACCGGTTGTAGTTACAACAACACCGGGAGTCGCACCAACGAGCATGTCTTGAGCTGAAGTAGCAAGACCTGCTTCAATTTCGTCGGGTTTTACGACTGCATCCGAACCTGTTGCATCTGATTTCTTAACTGTACCGTAACCGATAGCTACGACTTCGCTAAGCATCACCGCATTAGATTTGAGGGTGACATCGATATGAGTGCGACCTTCAACGGGAATACGTTGAGTTTCGCAACCCACATAAGAAACTACGAGGATAGCGTCGGGAGCAACGTCGATGCTGAAATTACCATCGAAATCAGTTGCAACGCCGAGTGTTGTACCTTCAGCGATGACACTAGCACCGATAGCAGGTTCACCCTCGTAATCAACCACTGTACCTGTGACAGTAGCTTTCTGCGCTAAAGCAGGAAAAGAAAGGCACAATACCATTACCATGGCGAGCCAAGCTTTCCGAGTCATTTGAAAACAAATGTTCTTCATGCAAGAAAATTTTTAGTTAATTTTGGGTTTTACAATAAATATTTATATAATCTCAATTTTTTCTTCTGTTGCAGAAGGAGTTTCCCAAATCATAAAAATGTTACTTATTTCACACTTTTTTACTCTTCTCCGAGATAATCTCCTTTGTTTTTTTAAAAAAGTTTATCAACGCTTTTGTAACAATCCAACCCATTTTCAGGTTTTGCTACTTCTTTTCAAACATCAACTCTTCAAGCAAATTCGCTTCAATTTTCATCTTTCCGCACACGCAAGAAGCCCTTATTCAGCGCTTCACTTATTTTTCTATCATTTTGTCTTTCAGCCCTTTACATCTTAATCCTGTATGTTTCATGGCGCGTTAAGGTTAGATATCCATCTTAGTTCATTTGCTCTTTTGACTATCATATTCTCGTGGACACTCCACGGAATATTCCACAAATATAAAGCAAAATTTTCATATTTTAAACATTTTATGCAAAATATTTTCCTTCTTATCCCTATTTTAACATTATAACAACTTTCATTTTTCAATCCCCATCCCACTTATTATTCACTTAGTTCTACACCCGTTATATTATATAACACATTAATTATATTTAAAGCACTTTTTCACACTCACAATAGCCGTTATTTCACACATTTTTCTTACCTTTGCAACACTAATATAAATATATCACCATTCAATCCCATGAATACTACTACCGTCGTTGACAGATTTCTCGAATACGTTAAATTCGACACTCAGAGCGATGAACTGACCAACCTCACACCATCGACTCCCGGACAAATGATTTTCGCGCAGCACCTTGAAAAAGAATTGCGTGCCATGAATCTTTCCGATATTCACCTCGATGATAATGGATACTTGATGGCTCGACTCCCATCCAACTCTCAAAAACAACTCCCTACAGTTGGATTCATCGCCCACCTCGACACGTCGCCCGACATGTCGGGACATAATGTCAACCCGCGTATCGTCAAAAACTACAACGGCGGAGATATCGCTCTCAATGCCGAGCAAAATATCATCCTTTCCCCCACCGACTTCCCCGAACTTAATCACTACAAGGGGCAAGATTTAATCGTAACCGACGGAAACACTCTCCTCGGAGCCGACGATAAAGCTGGTGTGGCTGAAATCATCACTGCTATAGCCTACTTGCAACAGCACCCCGAAATAGAGCATGGCGACATCGCTATCGCTTTCAACCCCGACGAAGAAATCGGACAAGGGGCTCACCATTTCGACGTCAACCGATTCGGAGCCGATTGGGCCTACACTATGGATGGTGGCGAAATTGGAGAACTTGAATTCGAAAACTTCAATGCCGCAGTCGCTAAAGTCACTTTCAACGGACGAAATGTTCACCCCGGATATGCTTATCACAAAATGATTAACTCTATTCGCATCGCCAACCAGTTCGTAATAATGCTTCCACGTTGGGAAACGCCCGAACACACCGAAGGCTACGAAGGGTTCTATCACCTCGTTGCATTTGAAGGCTCTGTTGAAAAAACTGTCCTCACCTACATCATTCGCGACCACGACCGCAACATATTCAACCGTCGTAAAAAAGAGCTCGAACATCTCGCTCGCAAAATAAACACCGAATTCCCCGGCGTCTGCGAAATAGAAATCAAGGACCAATACTACAACATGCGCGAGAAAATCGAGCCCGTGATGCATATCATCGACATTGCACAAGAAGCAATGCGCGATAGCGGTGTCGAGCCTAAAGTTGTTCCCATCCGTGGTGGCACCGACGGCGCGCAGCTCTCTTTCAAAGGGCTTCCCTGCCCCAACATTTTTGCCGGCGGGCTCAACTTCCATGGTCGTTACGAATTCGTACCTATCCAATCAATGGAAAAGGCCGTTGAAGTAATCGTCAACATTGCTCGCCGAGTTGCCAAAGCATAATCCACTCTTTTCTAAAAGCACTCTCTTTCAAGAGTCATCAACATCCATTGTGCGAAACAAATTAATCGTAATAACCGGCCCCACCGGCTCCGGCAAGAGCGACCTCGCCCTACAAATGGCCGAGGAAATTGGTTGTGACATTATTTCCGCCGACTCTCGACAGATGTTTCGTGAAATCCCTATCGGGACGGCAGCTCCCACCCCCGACGACCTTCGGCGCGTAAATCATCACTTCATTGCCAATCTCTCCTTGACCGACTACTACTCTGCCGCTCAATACGAAGAGGACGTAATAAATCTACTACCCTCTTTGTGGGAAAAATCCCACACTCAAATCATGTGTGGCGGCTCCATGATGTATATCGATGCGGTCACTCGCGGCATCGACCTACTCCCTACGATTTCCGACGACATTCGCCAAAAAGCTTGGGAACTTTACGAAAAGGGAGGAATACAACAACTCCGGCTCACACTTCTTGAGCTTGACCCCCTCTATTATCGCGAAGTCGACCTCAACAACTACAAGCGCCTCGTTCATGCCATCGAGATATGCTGGCAAGCAGGTGTCCCATACTCCTCTTTACGCACCGGCGACATCAAACCACGCAACTTCGACATCGAACTGATAGCTATCGACATGCCTCGCGAGACTCTCTTTGACCGCATAAACAAGCGAGTCGTAAGAATGATTGACAACGGCCTTGTAGAAGAGGCTAAAGCCGTCGGTCACTTGCGACACCTCAACTCTCTCAACACAGTGGGATATAAAGAATTATGGCCCTACATCGACGGCGAAATCTCTATCGACGAGGCCATTACAAAAATTGCACGCAACACTCGTGTCTACGCTAAAAAACAACTTACTTGGCTAAAAACTCGCGACGTAACTTTCGTGCCGCAACGCAACATGTAGCCGTCTAATTGCAAATCACCAATCGCCCTCCGCGATACTCCAGATTTATCATCGACGATGCCACAAGTCTTCCTATATAATCAATGGCGGTATCCGTTGACAAATGCGAACGACGCACAAACTCCTCAAGCGTTGCACTCCCGTCACGCTCTATTATCTCTAAGAGCAACCGATGATTATCATCAACAGCTACCAATGCGCCATCATCGGCAGCATAATGCTTCCATGCACTCAGCATTAGCGGGTGCGCTACAAAATTCTCATCTTTAACTCGGTAATAAGCACGCAACTCATTGTTCTCCTCTACCACACACACCGGAGGGCGCAAAGCCTTAGGAATCTCCACGCGTAGCACCACTGTGCCGGGATCTACTTTAAATGCGGTCAACTTGACATCTACTTTAGGTCGGCAATACATCTCCGCCGCAGCCTCTATCATATAGACATCCTCCTCGTTGCGAATACCCGCCACTACTCCATTATCCTTAACCCCTATCAACAATCGTCCGCCGGAATTATTGGAAAATGCAGATATCGACCGCGCTATCTTTCGCGCATCGGATATAGCAAACTTAAAATCTTGCTGTTCATGCTCCCCCTCCTCAATGAGCGAGTGAATATAATATCTCCCTTTTATTGCAGGCAAATCTTTCATCGTCAACAGTTTAGCAGAGAGAGGCAATTTTCAGATCTCTATTCGGGATAATTCAAATTCTCATACTCCGGTGCCGACAGCACTTCATCAAGATAACGACGTGCCACCTTGCGCGCTTCAGCCAAATCATTGTAGGAATAATTACCACAATCGCGAGGAGTCGCACCCGGGATTTCTCCCTCAAAATCAGCGATAAACTCAAAAGTCTCCTTCACCAAAGGCAATATATCGGTCGAAGTCAAATCGCCCGACAGCAACAGATAATTACCTGTGCGACAACCCATAGGGCCCCAATATATCACTCGCGACTCCCATTCCGCATGATTGCGCAAATAAGTAGCCGCCAAATGCTCTATCGTGTGAAGCACTGCCCCGGCTACCGCCGGCTCGCGATTAGGGCGAGTCAAGCGTATATCAAACGTTGATATCACATCGCCACTCACCGTAGTGTCGCGGCGCGAAAGGAATATTCCGCGTTCAAGTCGCGTATGATCGATTGTAAAACTCGCTATCTTCTTCATCATCAGAGAGTATTGAGTATCGACGATATAATTTCAAATGACTGGCGAGGAGCAGTCTCCCAGAAATTATCATACTGTGCAATGTTGTCGGCCTCCCCGGGGGTATCACTTACCACACGGATACAGAAGAACGACGTGTTCAGCAAATGGCAAGTATGAGCAATAGCAGCCGACTCCATATCCACGGCAAGCACTTCAGGATACATTTTTTTGATGCGAGACACCACTTCAGGGTCAGCTACAAAGATATCACCCGACGCTATCAATCCATGATGCACTCGAGGATTATTTTGAAGCACCGCCAACGACGTCAACCTTTCATCCGATTCAAAGAATAGCGGACAACGTGCTGCCTGACCCTCAACAGTGTCGGGACCACACCACACATCATGATATGCAATTCTATCCCCCACCACGACATCCAATATCCCGGCTTCGGAACCTGTCCCTCCGGCAACCCCGGTATTGATAACCAACTCCGGCGCAAACTGGCGAATCAATTGCATTGTAGAAAGCGCGGCATTAACCTTACCAATTCCCGACTTCATTATAATCAATGAATTTTCGCCGGAATCGCCCAAATAGAAAGTCACGCCATCAATCACAGTAGTGCGAGGCTCCGACAGAAGCGGCAGCAAAAGCTGCAACTCCTTCTCCATCGCCACAATTATCGCTATTGTCATATCTCTTTACTCTTGATTTTTACGCAATTCAATAAATAATTGCAAATATAACAATTATTTAGGTAACTCACCTCCCTTTATTCCCAATATTTTATTAATTTTACAATATGAAAAATCAGAATCTCAACGACATAAAGGATTTGCTGGATAGCGAGGCGGCTCGCATCAATTCCCCGGAATTTATCGACGATGACCCGGTGCAGTTTCCGCGACATTTTGAGCGTCAGCAAGATATAGAAATAATAGCCCTGCTGTCGGCAACCATAGCTTGGGGTAACCGCAAAATGATATGCCGCAATTGCGAGAAATTGATACGGATTTTTGAGGGTCGCCCCTACGACTATGTGCGCGACCAAGCCTACGAAACGCTCCCCGACGGCAATATCCATCGCACGTTCTTCGTTGACAATCTCAAGCACTATCTCCGCGGACTCCACGAAATTTATTCGCGTTTTTCTACTCTCGAAGAAATGGCTGTGAACCACGGCATTAACAAATCTGAAATGCCGGCGTGGGACCTCGTGGCTACTATGTCGCATTATTTTGCCGATGCCAACAATGGCTCTAACGATAGCCGATGCCTACCCGGCAATCTACGCACCACGGCTCTCAAACGCATCAATATGGCGCTACGATGGCTCGTACGCGATGACGGCATCGTCGACATAGGTATTTGGAAATCATTACGCCCCTCCCAATTGTTCATCCCTATGGATGTGCATGTTGCCAACACTTCGCGCAATCTCGGACTACTTACTCGACGTTCTACCGACCGCGAGGCCGTTCGTCAACTCACCGAC
>JAFXHY010000087.1 GCA_017536215.1 Muribaculaceae bacterium
GGTCAAGAAGTTGGAGAAGCAGAAAGAAAAGGAAATTGCCAAAGCCAAGAGCGAAGCCAACCGCAAGATGTTCGCGATGCAGGTTATTCAAGCCGTGGCGCAGACCGCGACCAACGCCTTGAACGCCTACGGCTCGGCTGCTGCCGTGCCAGTGGTCGGCTATATCCTCGCGCCCATCGCGGCGGCTATGGCTGTTGCCGCAGGTGCTATCCAAATCGCCGCCATCAAGAAACAGCAACAGGCTTCCGAGGCGCAGGGCTACATGACAGGCGGCTTTACCCCGGAGGGTAAGGCTGATGAAGTGGCAGGTGTTGTTCACAAAGGGGAATGGGTCGCCTCACAGCGACTTGTCAATAATCCCCGAACCCGCCCATTGTTGGAGGCTCTGGACTATGCGCAGCGCACCAACACAATCGGCTCTATCACTGCCGCCGATGTGTCGCGCACGATTACTGCTCCCGCAGTCCTGGCGGCACAGCCACAGGCCCCAACCGTGGTGAACAACACCTATACCTCCGCGCCCGCTCCCTCGGACGAGAGGATTGTTGCCGTGCTTGACCGCCTCGATTCAAGACTGAACGAGCCGTTTGTTACCGTGAACACCGTGTCCGGCGATCACGGCATACAACAGGCACAGGACGAGTATGACAAACTTATGCGAAACAAATCTCCCAAATCACGCAAATAATTATGGAAATACGCATCAACGGCAAACGCGCTATGCTCAAAAAGGGTACTTCGTTTGAGTATGTTGCCGAAAACCGCCTCTTTTCAGGGAGTGATGGCTACACGTTATCCATCACTTTTCCCCTGCGGCATTGTCGCGAAAATCTCGACATTTTCGGGCACATCAACCGAATGGACGTGATAGCAGGTAAGGTTATCTTCGACTGCGAGATTCGCGACCGAAACTTCTACAAGTTCGGCTCGATAACCATTACCGAAATAAACGATGCCGAGGTCAAGACCCAATTCCTTGAAGGACGGTCGGAGCAGAACTTCGACAAGACCTTTGACAAGGTCTATATCAATGAATTGGATTTAGGCTCGCCCCCGACAACCTCGAAAAGTGCCATCACGCCACTTAATGCGTGGCAACCGAGCCACGCTAACCCTGTCTGCGTCGCCCTGCCGTGGGTCAACGACTATTCGGGCAACATTCAGAACAAGGCGGAGCATATCGTCGACGATGCCCTGCAAAACCGCTCGCACTATGAATGGAGCGGCGACACAACCGGGCTTTCGTGGCAGCCTTACCTTATCTACATCACAAAGAAGATTTGTGAGGCGGTAGGCTACACTCCCGACTTCTCGAAGTGGGAGCAGTCAGAAGAATACAAGTATCTTCTCATCTGCAACACTCTGCCTTTTGCGTGGTATATGCCGGGCTTCGCAAACGCCCTGCCGCATTGGACGGTAGAGGAATACTTCGAGAAGTTGGAGCTGTTTTTAGGCGGTGAGTTCGACTTCGACCACCGGGGCAAGCGCATCTCCTTTGCTTTCACACAGGCGACGCTTGCCGAAAAACAGCCCGTGATGCTCGAAAACATCATCGACGAACACTCTACCGAGGTCAAGGTCGAGGAAGAAAACTGCGGGTATTCCGAGCAGAAGAATCTGGTCTACAAAGACTGCGACCACGAAATGTGGAAGTTCTACTCGTGCGACTGGTTCATCAAGGGCTGGCAAAACCGAGTTGTGCGCTACAAGTCAATGATGGAGCTTTTACAGGCGAACAAGGGTTATGCCACTTGGAAAGGGCAGCACGGACGAAACAACCGCATCGACAAGCTGCTCTATGCCGAGGACTGCGACGCTTACTTCGTTATCCGCGCCGTCAGCCGTCAGATTCAGGTGGAGATGCGAGCCGGGCGTATCTACGTCTACTATATCTACAAGTGCCGTCTGCAACCCGTGAATCTCTTTGGCGGACGCATTGTCAACGACAATGAAGATGCCGACAGCCAAGAGATTGAGTTCGTTCCGGCGTGGATAGACGATACCGAGGAAAAATATGGTCGAGTGCTTTTTCTCTCCTTCTCCGCTTACGATGAAGACAACAACACAACGAGCGAGGACGACAGCGACCACCCGTTCATGCAGACGCACACGGTTTCCTCGCTCGCCGCAGGGGAGAAGGACAAAAAGGCTGAATACTACGACCGCATTTATGTGGGCTTTTGGGACGGCTCGCAGAGTACGCAGGGAAAGCTGCCGCGCCCGTGGGTCGAGGATATAGAGGTGATGGACGATTGGAGCAATTTCAGTTACCTGCATTTCTCCCTCCGCATCAACAACGGACAGCAGAATCGCCGCCGGATAATCCACAACATCGAGCCGAAGATGAAAACGACCTTTAAGTTTCTTGCCGATACTATCCCCGACGTGAGAGCCGTGTTCTACATCAAGGGCAAGAAATACCTGTGCGAAAAAATAACTGCGACCTTTACCGAGAGAGGTATGTCGCAGTTACTCAAAGGTGTTTTCTATCCGATTGTCGATTAGGCGGCTTCTTTATCCGCTTCCGGCGTGGCGTTCTTACGAGGACGGCCACGCTTTTTCTTTGCCGGTGCCTCCGACTTCGTGCCACCATAGAGCACATAGTCGAGCACTTTGCGGTTGGCTTCGTCGACCTCCGCCATATCTTCCTCGATGTAGATGTCGGTAACGGTGT
Source organism: Muribaculaceae bacterium (assembly GCA_017536215.1). GTDB lineage: Bacteria > Bacteroidota > Bacteroidia > Bacteroidales > Muribaculaceae > JAGBWK01. The sequence continues at coordinate 2,675 of JAFXHY010000087.1, forward strand.
GGCTTCCGTGTCCGAGGGCGAGGGCGATTGTGTCCTTGCTGATTTTCAGCTTGCGGGCAATCGTCGCCCAGGAATGTCGCGCCCAGTAGGTTGTCAGTTCTTCGAGCCCCAACTGCGCCTTTACTTCGTTCAATCCTTTGCAGAGATTGTTGTAGAAGTGGCGGTAGTTGGCGTAGTTCTCGCAGAAGTTGACAAGTAGCTCCGTTCCGGCGTAGCGGTCGATAATCTCCCGCGCCTCGCTCTCGACCTTTATAGAATAAGGTCGGTGGGTCTTGGCTCGCAGGTACTCGACGCGACCCTGCGAGATTTTTGTCAGGCGGCACAGGTCTACCACATTGATGCCGACGAGCATAAACGACAGCTTGAAGAAGTCGAGGTACTTCTGCTGCCATTCCTCGGCGCACTGATGCTTGAAGATGCGGCGCAGGGTGTCGATGTCGAAGTTACGTTTGCGCGTGGCTTCCGTCTTGATCTTGAAGCGACGGAAAGCGTAGTAGGTGGTAACTTCGTTGTCGATGGCGTAGTTTACCACGGCGCGAATGTTGCGCAGGTGTATGGCGATGGAATTTGCAGTGTTCGTTTCGGCGAGGAAGTCCTGAAAGTCCTCCAACCACGATACCTTGATGTCCTCGAACTTGACCTTGGCAAGTGCTTCCTCGCCTTTCTGCCATTCGACAAGACGCTTGCGAGTGGCATCGTAGATGCCGTTGGTGCGACCTTTCTTGCGCTCCATGAAGCGGTCGAACCACTTCAAGAATGTGTTCGGGTCTTCTTTGGGCTTCTTCTCCGGCTTCGGTTGGTCGGCAGGGGTCAGAGCGGCTACAACATAGTCGCGGATTTCTACCGCTGTCATTGTAGCGAGAGAGCCATCATCTTGTAGTTTGAGAATAATCCCGTCGACCTCCACTTTCTTTTGGGCGATAATTTTGTTGAGCAGCATCGCCTGTGGGTGATTTTGCACCTTCTCTGCTTTCGGGTCCCATTGGCGAGTGGAAAGCTGAATGTCGAGGGGGAGAGCAGCCGTTTTCCTTGCTTGGCTGATGTTGATGCGAAGCGGATTCACATCATTAGTTACCGCAGCTTTGCGGGTGTCGAGGTAAAATTTTGTTCTTACCATAGGGCTTAAAATTTTATTCCTCGATGCCTTGCCGGATAGGAGGGCGGACTTGTTTGCGAGAATTGTTCGCAAACATCTCGCAAACATTCTTCGGTAAACTTCCGCAAACTCCGTCAACTTTCGGCATCGGAGGGCTTTTTTTTAAGTCAACTATGGACTCCAAAAAGGAGATAGACACGCGGTTTTTCAGTCTTAATTAACTGATAGCCAACGTGTCTATCTTGCGGAGTGAGGGGGATTCGAACCCCCGAGCCGCTTTTGGCGACTACACGCTTTCCAGGCGTGCCTCTTCAGCCACTCGAGCACCACTCCTTTTCGTTGTGCAAAGGTAGAAATTATCTGTAAGTTCACAAATCTAATTATTTAAATAAGTGTTAAAATGCGATGCTTGAGGTTATGGAAATTTTAAATCGGGGACAAATGCTTTTTCGCTTCATTTCAGCAGTATAGATGTATATTCATAATTTAATTCGAGGGATAATTTGCATATTCGGAAATATTTGCTTAAATTTGCACTCCGAATTGTGAATAAACAAATTAAAACAGATAAATAAGATGAAACGTACATTTCAACCTTCTAATCGTAAAAGAGTAAACAAACACGGTTTCCGTGAAAGAATGTCGACTGCCGACGGCCGTAAAGTGCTTGCACGTCGTCGCGCTAAAGGTCGCGCTCGCTTGACTGTATCTGATAGCATTTCAGGTAAATAATAGTCTGGGCAGTTAGGGCATTGAGAAATGCCTCTATTTTTTGACAACTCTTAGAAAAAATTTAAGCCGATGTTGACTGATCACCAACCTCGGCTTTTTCTTTATATCTTTTTAAGGCTTGTAGAACCTCAGCCATACTAATCTAATGGCCTTAATTTGTTTCAATAGCTAAGGTCACTCACGTTGCTTCTAAAATCTACAATATAGGAGATAGCAATCGCATTACCGACTGTTTCATCTTGTCGATACGTGGACGATGGTCCCAATCGTAGGGTAGCACTCGTGTCGACAATTCCATGTCGCGCTTGAATATCTCAGTCATCTTCTCGTTAAACTCTCTCGAATAGACAAATAGATTGGATTCAAAATTATGTTCAAAGCTACGGAAATCGAAGTTTGTTGAGCCTACGGTAGTAAATTCATCATCAATTATAATCACTTTGCCATGGAGCATCCCCGGCTCATAGAAGTATATTTTAATGCCGGCACGTAGGCAATCCTTTATATATGAGAAAGAAGCATGACGCAATACTGCGGAATCCGTGTTGCGTGGCATAATAATTCTGACATCTATTTTAGCCAACGCTGCGGCTTCCAATGCTCGCATTAGGCCCTCTGTTGGCAAGAAATAGGGGGTCTGCATATAAATCGTACGTTTCGCGTTACCGATAGCTTTGAGAAACATCAATGATATATTTCCCCATTGCCCGGTGGGACCTGAAGTGATTAATTGCATGCCAAGATTGTTGGCTGATGGTTTGACATCGACTTTTGCAAAGTCTTCGGGGATAGGCCTGCCCATAAAATTCCAATCATAGCAAAAAGAATGATTGAAACTGCGAAGTATAGGCCCGGTGACACGTAGATGCAAATCGCGCCAAACATCATATTTGCCACCATCAATATATCTGTCGGCTACATTCATTCCTCCGATATAGCCAACCGTACCATCGATTAGACACAATTTGCGGTGATTGCGCCAATTAATCCTACCGCCAAGATATCTCAACGATATTTTAAAGAATGGGAACACTTCAACTCCTGCATCGCGCATCCGTTGATAGTACTTGTTTTTTACCTTAATGTTGCCGAGATGGTCGTAAATCACCTTCACGTTGACTCCCGATTGAGCTTTTTCAATCAATAAGTCGGCGAGTTGATTCCCAATCTTGTCATCTTCAATGATGTAATATTGCAAATAGATAAATTTCTTGGCTTGCTGTAAATCACGAAAAAGCCTATCGAATTTATCTTTGCCATTGTCGTAGATGATAGCATCGTTGTCTTCATAATAGGGCGCTCCCATTAAAGCTTGTCCCAATCTGACGAGTTGCGCATTTTCGATGCTTAATCCCGACGCTGATGCATCAAAGGCTTTTGCTTGTTCGTGCTTTTTGAGTCGACGTCTGTTTCGTCGCGATATAAAGCGTTTGTTTTTAATCGAACGTCCAAACAAGAAATAAAGTACCAGCCCAACTGCGGGTAACAGCAAAAGTACTGTAATCCAGGCCAATGACTTCACCGGATTTCGGTTTTCCGAAAGAACAACCAATACGACACTGAGAATTGTGACACCATAGACAATCCATAGAGCCCAATATATCCATGTCATATTTATATATTTATATATTTCTTGTTCCATACTCGGCAATCGACATCAAAGCCCTAAATTACAAATATTTTTTAGATATTAGCTCCATTTTTATTAAAATCTTAGTTTTTTTGTAATAAACTGATATTTTTATCCTCCTTAATTTAAAAGCCGAGGCAGGGTGATTGTTTGCCGTTTTAATGAAATTAACATAATATAATATTCTATATGAAAGAGAGGGTTGGATGGTGGAGGGATTTTTCATAATTTTGCATATAACTAAAACTTACGATGTCCCCCGACCCTTAAATAAAACGTGACAAAACAATTATTCATATTATTCTTACTTGCAATCTGCTCAACCGCAGCGTTTGCACAGCAATTGCGAACACCTTCGCAGAATGCTGAAGAGCGTTATGCGGCCATTGAACAGGCCGACCTTACGCGATATCTTCCCCAAATGGAAATGCGTGAGTTGAAAGCTATTCCCAGCGATGAGGCGGTGGTGTTGGTAAATGATATGCTCGACATGGCACGCACGTTTATGGGGGTGAGATATCGATATGGGGGGACTACTCCTAAGGGATTTGATTGTTCCGGGTTCACATCATATATGTTTTCGCAGTATGGGTATGATTTAAAACGTACATCTCGTGAACAATACAATTGTAACGGTGAGTTAGTTGATAGATATCAAGTGCAGCCCGGCGACCTGATTTTTTTTACGGGACGTAATTCACGCTCAAATAGAGTAGGTCATGTCGGTATCGTTATTGATGGTGACCCCGTCACCGGCGAAATCACTTTTATTCATTCTGCAACCACTTCCGGAATTACTATTGACACAACTAACGACCCTTACTTTTCCAAACGCTTTGTTGCAGTGAAGCGTGTAATTAAATAGCCTCTGTACTATTCTCAAAGCGTAGGGCAACAATATTCTTTCAACTAATTAATTATGGATATCATTAAAAATAAGATTGAGGCTCTCCGCAAGCTACTCAACGAATACAATCATCAATATTATGTGCTAAATGCCCCGACTGTGAGCGATCAAGAATTTGATATGCTTCTCAAGGAGTTGGAAGCATTAGAAGCCACACGCCCCGACTTGGCCGACCCGTTATCGCCTACTCAGCGTGTAGGTAGTGATATCAGCAAGGGGTTTAAGCAGATAAAACATATTTACCCGATGCTATCGCTTGCCAATACTTATTCTGTGGCGGAAGTTGACGACTTTGTGCAACGAGTGAAAAAAGAGATAATCAATGAAGATTGTACACTCGTTGGAGAAATGAAATTTGACGGCACCTCGATTTCGCTCATTTATGAAAACGGGCGGTTAATAAGGGCTGTCACTCGTGGAGATGGGGAGCAAGGTGATGATGTCACTGCAAATGTAAAAACCATACGTTCTATTCCATTGCAATTGCAAGGTGACGGCTGGCCCGAGCGCTTTGAGATACGTGGTGAGATAGTGCTACCGTGGGAGGCTTTCGAAAAACTTAATGCCGAACGTGAATTCAATTCCGAACCACTTTTTGCCAATCCTCGAAATGCCGCTTCCGGAACCTTGAAACTGCTTAATCCCAAGGAGGTGAGCCACCGAGGGTTAGATGCCTTTTTCTACTATCTATTGGGCGAAAACCTTCCCTATGACACCCATTTTGAAAATATGCAGGCAGCTCGCAGTTGGGGTTTTAAAGTGTCGGAGGTTATGACTCGCCTACGTTCAATCGACGACGTTGAACAATATATCAATCATTGGGATATTGCACGCAAAGAGCTACCTGTTGCTACTGATGGACTTGTATTCAAAGTCGATAATTTGCGTCAGCAACTCAATTTGGGTTATACTGCGAAATCACCACGTTGGGCTATTGCCTATAAATTTCAAGCTGAAAGGGCTTTGACAAAATTGAAATATGTATCGTTTGAAGTAGGGCGCACCGGTGTGGTAACTCCGGTTGCCAATCTTGAGCCGGTACTTTTATCGGGTACAATTGTGAAACGTGCATCGCTCCATAATGCCGACATAATTCGTTCTCTCGATATTCATCAAGGGGATATGGTTTATGTTGAAAAGGGAGGCGAAATCATTCCCAAAATCACCGGTGTTGATATCGCTCAACGCGATGATACTGCCGAGCGAGTTGAATTTGTAACTCATTGCCCGTCGTGTGGCACTCCGCTTGTGCGTATTGAGGGAGAAGCGGCTCGTATTTGCCCCGATAAATATGGATGCGTTCCCCAAATAAAGGGGCGAATTGAACATTTTGTCGGACGCCGCATGATGAATATTGATGGTATTGGGGAGGAGATGGTCAACGACCTATGTGAACGTGGATACATAAAAGATTGTGCCGACCTCTATTCTCTCACTGCCGAACAGATAAAGAGTCTCTATCTCAAGGGGGAGAAGATTGCGGAAAAAATATTGAATGGTATTGAAGCATCAAAAGAGGTGCCGTTTGAGCGCGTGTTATTTGCATTGTCAATTCCCTATGTGGGTGAAACAGGAGCTAAGAAAATTGCACGTGCGGTGGGTAGTATCGACCGACTCATGGCTATGTCGCAAGAGGAGTTGATGGCAATAGAGGATGTAGGTCCCAATATTGCCCGCAGTATAAAGGAATTTTTTGCTGATGAGCGCAATTTGACAATAGTAGAACGCTTGCGACTTGCCGGAGTGAAATTAGAATCGGAGATTGCTGATGACCAACCTATGTCCAACCGTCTCCAAGGTAAGAGTATTGTCATATCAGGTACTTTCAATCGCTATTCTCGCGACCAATATAAAGCGCTAATAGAGCAACATGGTGGCAAAAATGTCGGGTCTATTTCAAAGAAAACCGACATGGTACTTGGCGGCGAAAATATGGGCCCGGCAAAGTTGGAAAAAGCCAATTCTCTCAACATTCCTATTATAGATGAGGCGACATTCCTTAAAATGATAGGTGAAGAATAGTGAACATTTGCATCTTTTTAATGTTTTATTTGGAAAAGAATAATTATGAAACTTAAATTTTTGATTTTTACAGCAGCAACATTGGCAGTTGCAGCAATTGAGTCGTGCCAAAACCCGGATACGCTTGCTCGCGATGTGAACGGCACATGGCAATCAGTGCCCGAGCACATTGTCAATACAGATAGCATTAGTGTAGATTTAATTAAGGCATTGGAGTTTTCACAAGAGCAAGGCCCTGAGGGGACCATGATAATCAGTGCGATGATTGCTATTGAAGAGTATATGCCGGAAAGTGATTCTATCGTTTCGCCGCTTACAATCAATGGAGCAGCCGTTGCATCGGTCACCGGTACTTTTAAAGCAATTTCCTACGATAAGATTATATTGCAACCCGATGCAAAGACATTTTCACTTCACATCGACTCTGCCGCAGTAAGTTATAATTACAACGTATTAACCGACAATGCTACGCCATATCTGACCGGGCTAAAACCGGCAAAAGCCACCTACTTTCAAGAGTATCTTGAACCGATAGTAAAGGCAAATTTTATGGAGTGTGACACTTTGACCGATATCAAATTGACGAAATCAGTAATGGGTTGTCGTTCCGGCAACAACGAGTTAACGTTGCGATTGGTGACCCCTCAATAAATATAGGTAAACATATAGAATAAAGAGGCTGACTAAACAAACTTGTTAGACAGCCTCTTTCGCTTTCTCAATAATAGTGAATATTCGGACATTTCTTCAAGGTCGCGTACCTTAGTTGTATAGTCCGATATACTGTTAAGATGGGGATATCATTATTTAATACACAATTTCAAAGTAGTCGGAGCAAACAAAGCTGAAGCAAGCGATGCTACGTAAAAACCGGGATTAGGAAGAGGCACACTGCCTGTTCCATTAACTTTGTCGGAGTGAATCAGCAAGCCTGCTGCGTTGAAGATGCTAAGTGATGCTAAATTGCCATTAGTGGCATAGCCAACTGCGTGATCAAGTTGTTTAAGTTGCAAATTGTTGTCAACAGTGATATTATTTACTGATGCAATTGCTGAAGGGTTGAATGTAGTGGTGGCAAACTGTCCTGCAACTTTTCCATTGTCGATAGCTTGTACGCCCCATTCATATTCGGCATCGTCGGCGGGGAGTGAGATTGAATAGTGGGTCGGAGCAATGGCTGCAGCGAGTTCGGTCACTTTCAATCTACCGGTAGCGACGTCGGCCGGAAGTGTCATGTAGATAGATTCACTACCCACCTTGCGTAGATAAATGTTGTAGCGAAGAGCGGCTTGGGGTGTGATATCATCTTCAGGTGCATCCCAGCTCAATGTAAAGGTTCCCTCTGCGCTGTTGTATGATACTTGAAGGTTGGTAGGCACACCGGGAGCATTGTTCGCGGCATCGTTGACATTGGTATATAGTGCTGCGTTACAATCTTTGCCGCAATTTGAAGCGCTTGCCCAGCCCATCGACCATGCATCGAGGCGGTTGTCGTTGTTGTAGTCGATAAGGTGAGAGTTACCGTGGCTTATACGTTCGAATGTGAATTTCTTCCCGAATGGGTCGCTGTAATATCCACCAAATTCTGCAAATTTGAAGTCTCCACAGTTGAGATATAGCCAAGTTGTGATTTCATGTTCTGCTCCATGACCACCAATGAACACATCGGGAAGACCATCGCCATTTACGTCGGCAACGTCGGGAGTAGCTCCGTCGACACCTTCAAAATTGCACGCCTCACTATTAATGAGTGAGAAATTACGATTGCCGTCGTTGCGATAGATATAGATGTCTTTGCGACTTCCGGCTCCATAGTTGGCGTATCCGGTAACAAGGATGTCGGTCAATCCGTCGGCATTTAAGTCGGCAGGCATACATGATGAATCATATGAACCGTAGAGGCGTCCGGGCTTTTCGCTGAACGTTCCGTCACCATTGTTCCAGTAGACGTGTAGATTCCCTTCGAGCGGACCATAACCTGAGGTCATGATGTCGAGGCGTCCGTCATTGTCAAAGTCGGCAAAGTAGACCGAGCCGCGGCTGAGCCCGAGCATGGGAGCATTGCCGTCAACCGGGTTTTTCTGCAACTCAAAGCCTTGGCCTCCGAGGTTGCGGTAGAGCGATACCACGCGACGGTCGTTGCGAATTATCGCGTTGCCATTGCCGTCAAAACCTTCATAGTCATCATAGCCGATTGCAACGATATCAACAAATCCGTCATTATCGTAGTCGCCTGCCGACACCCAATGGCGTGAGCGCCCTCCATTACGAGGATTGTAGATGGGGTCAATGCCGTAGGCGCCACCGTCATTGACCTCTGTAAAATTTCCGTTTCCGTCGTTTTGGTATAAGTAGGCTGCAATATCGCCAAGGTCATCTTTATAGTCAATGTTCTTTAGACCTGGCATAAAAAGGTCGAGGTTGCCGTCGTTGTTAAAATCCAACAATGTGGGCGCTGCGTAGTAGCAAGTAGCGATTTGATTACTAACGGTGCTGTAACTGCCATTGCCGGTATGTTTGTAAATCAAAGTTCGGTCGCTTCCTCCGTTGAGATGCACGTGGCGCCCGGAGTAGAGCAATTCGAGGTTGCCGTCATTGTTGATGTCGCCCCATGCCACGTTTGAACGGTCGGCAGTGTGAGAGAATGTAGTGGCGGTCACATCTTTGAATTTAGGACTCACCGGTGAGGTTGTCGGGTCGGGATATTCGCTGAATTCTGTGGGAGTAAAGTCAGAAAAATCTTCGGTATAATTAATTTCGAAGTCTCCGAATACCGAGATTCCGAGGTCCATAACTTGACCACCTGAACTTTGTTTTCCGCGGAGAGCGATGAGGTTCCATTCTCCCGGACGTATTGCTGCTTTTGCTTGGTCGGAAATATCGAGAGGCACATACCCACCGGTATAGCCACCTTGAGAAGCTGCCCATACACCGTTGATATAGATTTCAATATCTTCGTCGTGGAAGATAACGAAACGCATCGCATCAATTGCCTCGGGTGAGAGCTCACCAATTTTGAACCAACGGCGCATTACGATGTGGTTGGTATTCCAAACTGTACCTACAAGATGTTGTGAAGAGCCGAGGTTGTTGCCAAATGCTCCGAGACCTTCTTTCCATGCCGAGTCATTAAATCCGGTTTCCATCCAATGGCGGGGAACTTCTGCATCAAAAGTATAGCGCCATTTGTATTTATGCGTACCACTTGTAGAGATGATAGGAGTGGTCTTCATTGTGCTGTTAGGCATGTCGAGCACTTCCTGGATTTTAGCGCGAATCTTAGCGGGATTATCGGTCTTAAGAACTTTGCGGTCGTAGGTCAAGAAGCCGTTCTTTTCAATTTCAACGTCGGCAATCTGAGTGTAGACCGATGCGTTAAGTCCCATGTAGTATAGGTCCTTAATTTCGTCGCAAAGCATATTGAAATATTCGGTAAAGTCGTTTTTAGTTTCCACTACAGTGTATTGGAAGTCACCACCGGGCCATATATGTCCGGGCTCTTTGAGCGTGATACCACCCATTTCACCGCATACTGCTGCACGGCTCGCATGAGTGGGGCATGAGGGGTGAGGATAGCTGTGAGTGTCGATGATGTCGCCAAGTTCATGGTCGGTCCATCCACTGGCATTACATATCAAAGAAGCCTTGCCATAGCGAGCGGGTGAAAGTCGGTTCACGTTGTTTTGTACCAGGGATGTCACTTCGGGTGTGTCAAATTGACCCCATCCTTCGTTGAATACTACCCAATGTACAATTGAGGGGTGGTTCTTGATTGCTTTGATTATTTTGACAGCTTCATTTTTGAAGTTGGTCTTTGCAACTTCTTCATATCCTTGAACTACGTTGCCGGAGGGGAGGTCTTGCCATACGAGCAAACCTTCACGGTCGCATAGATAGTACCAGCGAGAGGGTTCTACCTTGATGTGCTTTCTCACCATGTTGAAACCAAGCTCTTTCATTGTCTTGATGTCATAAATCATAGCTTCTTCACTTGGGGGAGTGTGAAGACCGTCGGGCCAGAAACCTTGGTCGAGCGGACCCATTTGGAATATCTGCTTGCCATTTAGGAAGATACGGGGATATCCGTCTACTTTCTTAACCTCGATGCTACGCATACCAAAGTAGGTAGATATTTTGTCGGATTTACCATCTTTGTTGAGTGTTATGTCCACGTCGTAGAGATACGGATCTTCGGGACTCCATACGTGAGCATTAGGAATAGTGATGCGAAGCGTTTTATTTGCTGCTTGACCGGTCACTGAAGCAACTTCATTTCCGTCACGGTCTTTGACGCTGACATCAACAGTAGCTGTGTCATCGGTAGCTGTTACATTCAAATTGAGCCAATTTTGTTTCAGAGTAGGCTCCATTTCAATTGAGCTGATATATGTTTCAGGCACTGCTTCAAGCCACACTGTTTGCCAAATACCGCTTGAGCAAGTGTACCAACAAATAGAGGGGTTTTTCGACTGTTTTCCTGTCATTTGCCCCTGCACACCGGTGTTATCGTAGATATAAACTACGAGTTCCTGTTCGTTAGCGTTGTTGTCGATAGCATCGGTAATGTCAAATGAGAAGGGGTCGTAACCACCGGTATGGCGGCCTACCTCCGTACCATTGACATAGGCTTTAGCTTCCCAGTCTACGGCTCCGAAATGGAGGAGCAGGCGTTTCCCTTTCATCTCTGCCGGCACTGTAAAAGTGCGACGATACCAGTAGCACTGTTCATCTGCCTTTTCCATTACACCTGATAGCGCAGATTCAATGGGATAAGGCACAAGAATACTCTTGTCGTATTCAAAAGTTGCGTTATATGCTTCTTCAGGAACACCTTTGCGAAGTTCCCAAATGCCGTTGAGATTGAGCCATCCTTCTTCAC
>JAFXHY010000088.1 GCA_017536215.1 Muribaculaceae bacterium
AAGTATATGCATATCCCAATCCTGTACGTCCGGAGTATACCGGTTTTATCACAATAACCGGGTTAATGGAAAACTCGCTTATAAAGATAGCGGATGCGGCGGGAAATGTATTTTTCCAAGGGACATCAAATGGTGGAATGATAACATGGGATGGCTGTGATGCATCGGGCAATAGAGTAAAAACCGGTGTTTACTACGTGTTTGCATCTCAAAATGAAAATGGGTCATCGTCGGGTGCGGTTACCAAAATATTGGTTGTGAAATAATCCATAGGCGATAACACAAAGGAGAAAAGCTAATTAAACGAAATGAGTTCGATAGAACAGTTAAAATATAAAGATGATGTAGATAGAAGATATGGTGTTGCCGGCATGGTGTTGGCAGCATTCATATTGGATTATGAAAAATATATATCATCGGTCAGCATTGAACGTAGCGGATTGGAAGCAATAGAATTTTCACCTGATTTTTTCATAGTGTCGGGTGAAAATATATCGGCAAAAACATCGTGGGAGCATATTCTTGAGCAGTATCAGGTAATAGCTTCGATGATGATATCCAATATGATGTGTCGGTCGATGGTGGGGAGTCGACGAGAGCTTGATCGCGCTATGCATGATGCGATGTTGTCGACGTTGAAGGATTATGCGGAGGATTGTCAGCTTGAAAAAGATGAAGCTGAGGCTATATTTGATAAGCATTATCAGTATTTAAATCGCGCGTATCATAATGGTAATCTTCACGTAGCTGCGAAGCGCTTGGTTGATGAATTAATGTCGAAACCTGTACTTTATCATTCCGACCTCTGCGACCTCGTCAGAAGTCTTTAAAAAGCGTAGAATGAAAGCAAAAACGAAAAAGGCAGTATATTCATTTTTGCTATTTCTGTTGATAGTGGCTATTTTTGGTGCTATCGCGGCGTTGTGCAATCAATGGTTGAAGGAAAGTGGCAATAGTTCGAAATTTTTGAAATTAGCATTGTTGGCTCTATACGTGTTAGTCAACTATAAGGCTTGGCGTTGGTTGTGCCGGAAACTTGATAATTTGGATTGAAAAAAGGGACTTCGGCAGGGGAGAGTATTGTCATTATCATTGCGAAATTCAAAAAGTAGGGGAATATGGATAATAGAGATGGTAAAAATTCATTTTTCAGATTTCTGTTAATGTCAATGCTTTTCGGGAAGAAATTTGCGTTATTCAGCTTGTTGATGAAGAGCGATGCACGAGGGTGTGTTAAGATTTTATTTATAGTAATTATTTGTTGCTTACTATTTGTGTGGTGTAGCAAGTAGCGATTGGTCAAGATTAATAGGTACACGCCGGGGATATTGGGGTATATCTTAATTGTTTTAGCCGTTTTAAGGCGATTTGGGGCGAAATTCAGGTTTGGTGGTAAAGTTTATTGGTTGAAATATTAGATTGCAGCAGAAGCGATTTAAAAAGGGGGAATTGTGATGAATATTATGGGGCGAAGGCCTACCTGCCTTCGGAATTGCGGTAAAAGTTTGTGATTGTGGGTGATTGTGAGGGAAGGGGGACCATTACTCCATAGGGAGCTTCGCACTATCATCCGGGAGAAGTCGAAGGCTGGAAAGCCTTCGCTCCATAGGGCTGACGCGGTGGGGTTCCCTTTCTCGTCTTAACAGACGATTTAAGTGGGGGAGTGGAGGTAGTGTGTCAAATATACTTTTCGCTCGCTTATTCGTATAGTTGACATTTCATGTCGAATATACTTTCGCTCGCTGTAAAAAATATTCAAACAAGCTTGATATTTTTCGCTCGCTTATTCGTATATTTGTAATTTGATTGATAGTAAGAGTTATGATTGAGGTATTATCGCAAAATGTAGAAAAGCC
>JAFXHY010000089.1 GCA_017536215.1 Muribaculaceae bacterium
AGGAAGTAACCGAACAGAGAAATCACAAGTCCGATAGAAGCATTTTCGGCAATTTTACCTTTACGCAAAGTGCGGCTCCCGGTCAATCTTGATAAAATCAATCCGATAGCAAGTAGCATAAAGAAGAATCCGGCACATTGTGTTTCTTGCAATTCTTCTTTGCCATATATAGCAATATAGGTGGCTAAAACGCCATAGGAGAAAGCATAACAGACCATAGCGAGTCCTTCACTCCAGCCGTTGGATAGGAAGAAGCGATCGAGCGATAGTTTTGGTCGAGCAACTTTGGGACGCTCCTTGAGTGTCAGCGAAGAGTTAATGGCCAAACCTCCGAGAGCGATAAGGAGCGCAAGGAGGAAGAGAAAATCAAAATTCCCAACAAGTCCAAAAATCATTAATGCGACAGTAGGTCCTATCGCCGTGGCAATATTATTGCTAAGTCCGTAATATCCAATTCCTTCAGTACGTCGCGAAGAAGGCAGGACATCAATAGCTACCGTAGAATTAGAAACAGTTGCAGCTCCAAAAGGGAAGCCATGCAGCGTGCGAACAACAGTAAAAGCCCATAAAGAGCCGGCGATAAGATATCCACCGAAAAGCAGAGCGAAGCAACCATACGTGATAAGTAGGACTATTTTGCGAGAATATGTGTCGACTATATATCCGGAGAATGGTCGCACGAGAAGAGTCGTAATGGTATAACCGGAAAGCACGAGGCCGATTTCTTGTCGGGAAGCGCCGAAAGTTTCACTCAGATAGAGTGGAAACAGAGGAGTGAGCAACATGAATGAGAAAAAGAGCATAAAGTTGGCACTCCAAACTTTGAGATAGTTTTTATTCCAAAGTCGTTCGCGAACAGGTTCAGAAACAATAGGATCCATTATCAACGGAGAAGAGTGGAAATTTTTTTGTTGAGTTTGCGAAAATCTTTTTCATCAATATTGCGATTCAACGTACCCCCAATCTGCAAAGCCGGAATAGTAGAAATGCCACCCATATTAAAAATACGCTTGATTGATTTAACGGTAGCTGAAGTTTGCCCAAACAGACGAGCCCAAGGCATAGGAGTAGTAGCAGTCGAAATGATTAAAGCACGTCGACCTTTAAGTCGCGGAGAGGGAATTCCATATTTCCCCTCGGAGATAAACAAATAAGCGAGTCGGTCGAACATCGACTTAAGAATACCCGGCATATTTGCCCAATAGCACGGAGCGCCAATGATAATCCGGTCGGCCGACTTTATTGCGTCGGCAATCATCGGCATATCATCGGGTATAGGGCACGACAACCGTGAACGACATTCCATGCATCCAATGCAGTTGCGAATATCTTTGTCGTAAAGATTTATGACACGGCAGGAAGCACCGGCATCCACTACCCTCTCGGCGGCATGTTGCAAGAGTCGAGAGATATTGCCGTTGCGTCGCGGGCTTGAATTGATAATCAGAACGTTCACACCGCAATAGATTTAATGAAGAGCGGAAGAGTGAAAATACCCTCTTCCGCTCACTATATTACAGTAAATACTTTTTAAAGATTATTTATTAACGCGGAAACGGTCGATACCATCGCGCAAGAAAGCAACGACTTGACGAGCAGCTGCAATACCGGCGTTGATATTTGCTTCAGAAGTCTGGGCGCCCATCTTCTTGGGTGTGAAGAATACACGACCTTCAAATTTTTCGTTCATTACGTCGGCAGCATCGGGTTTGATGTCGGCAACGTATTTAAGATCGGCACGAGCTTCAAGAGCAGCAATCAAACCATCTTCGTCGATAACTTCTTTACGAGCAGTGTTGATGAGCAGACCACCCTTAGGCATGAGTTCAAGAAGTTGCTTACCCACCGATTTACGAGTTTCATCGGTAGCGGGAATGTGAAGAGAAACGACTTGGTTGTTTTTGTAGAGTTCTTCCACAGAATGAACAGGAACAACACCTGCTTCAATCATCACTTCATCGGGACAATAGGGGTCGAGCGCAGAGACTTCCATCCCGAAGCCTTTAGCGATACGAGCGACATTGCGACCTACTTGACCGAAAGCGTGAATACCAAGAGTTTTGCCTTTGAGTTCAGCGCCCGAAGTACCATTATACATATTACGGAAAGCCATCACAGCCATACCGAAAACGAGTTCGGCAACAGCGTTAGAGTTTTGACCCGGGGTGTTTTCAACACACACGTTGTGGGCTGTAGCGGCAGCAAGGTCAACATTGTCGTAACCAGCACCTGCGCGCACAACAACTTTTAGATTTTTTGCAGCATCAAGCACCTCAGCGTCAACTTTGTCGGAACGAATAATCAACGCATCGACATCGGCAACAGCTTTAAGGAGGTCGGCTTTATCAGTATATTTTTCGAGAAGGAGAAGTTCGTATCCTGCATTTTCGATTTCTTCGCGGATACCATTAACTGCAACAGCAGCAAAAGGCTTCTCGGTAGCAACTAATACTTTCATAGAATATCAATAGATTAGTGTTTAGCTTCAAATTCTTTCATGC
>JAFXHY010000013.1 GCA_017536215.1 Muribaculaceae bacterium
CCCCTCCCAATTGTTCATCCCCATGGATGTGCATGTTGCCAACACTTCGCGCAATCTCGGACTCCTTACCCGACGTTCCACCGACCGCGAGGCCGTTCGTCAACTCACCGACATACTCCGCTCTTTCCGCCCCGACGACCCGGTTCTCTACGACTACGCTCTCTTCGGAATCGGCATGGGAATATGAATAATTCATAATGCATAATACATAATTCATAATTAAAAGCTCATGATTCTCTCTCTTAATGCATAATGCATAATTAAAGCACCCTATCAACGAAAGCCCAATTATGAATTGTCTAAAATTACTGAGGTTGCAATTATGAATTGCCAACTGTGAATTATGAATTATGAATTGATCTATAGGTTGTTTTAACAATAGAAGTCAGTATTTTTATTAGTTCCGTGCAGTCATCATGAATACTTTTGAATTCATGTTCATTCAGTATTTTAGACTCCCCGAGTAACTCAATCCAATATTCCGACTCACTTGCCTCTTTTAACGCAATATTTAATTTCATTGCAAAATCAGCCTTACTCTGTCCACGCAAAGCTTCTTTCACATTAGCACCAATACTGGTCCCACTTCGGAGCAACTGCTTGGATAATACAAACTCCGACCGATCTTTAACCAAAAGCTGATATAAACGTATACACCTCAGGGCAAAATCCTTACTCTTACCCACCACAACATTACTATCAACACTTCTCATTGGCTAAGATTAAAATATGAATATGGCTGAATTATGTAAAAATAGTATAAACAACTTTATAATGCATAATTCATAATTAAAGCACCCTCTCAACGAAAATCAAATTATGAATTATGAATTGTGAATTATGAATTAATTTCAGTGGGCTTCGAGCCAATTGGCACCAACCCCTGCGGCAACTTCTAATGGCACATTTCCGGAGTAGGCCTGCATCATCAAGCGCTCGACAAGCGATTTCACCTCATCTAATTCCTCTGGCACCACATTGAAAATCAATTCGTCGTGCACCTGCATTATCATGCGAGTGCGTAATCCGCGACTCTCAATTTCTCGAGCGATATCAATCATTGCCATCTTTATTATGTCGGCAGCACTACCTTGGAGGGGGGCATTGACAGCATTGCGCTCGGCATAGGAGCGAACAACGGCATTACGCGAATTTATATCCGACAAAAATCGTTTGCGTCCCATCACCGTAGTCACATATCCTCGCTCTTTGGCCTGCGCTATCGTTTCCGTGATATACTCTTTAACTCTCGGGTAAGTTGCAAAATACCCATCTATCAACATCTTAGCCTCAGCCCGCGGGATATCCAATCGTTCTGCAAGCCCGAATGCTGAAATACCATATATAATCCCGAAATTGGCAGTTTTTGCATTGCGGCGCTGCACGTCGGTCACCTGCTCTATCGGCTCTTTATAGATTTTCGCTGCCGTTGCTCGATGAATATCTTCACCGGCCCTAAACGCTGCAACCATATCCGGGTCACCCGACATATCTGCCATAAGGCGCAACTCTATCTGCGAATAATCTGCCGACATAAACAAGCACCCCGGGTCGGGAATAAATGCTTTGCGTATCTCGCGACCATCGTCGGTACGAACCGGAATATTCTGCAAATTCGGGTTGGTCGACGATATACGCCCTGTTGCTGTTACCGTCTGATTATATGTTGTATGTATCTTACCTGTCGCGGGATTTATCAATTCCGGCAACGCATTGATATATGTTGCAAGCAGCTTATTCAAACTGCGTATTTTTAATATTAAATCAACCACCTCATGTGAATGGCGATATTTTTCCAGTATCTCCTCCGTAGTGGAGTAAGCGCCTGTCTTTGTGCGTTTTGCCGACGGGTCAATTTTGAGATGGTCAAACAAAACGTCGCCGACTTGACGGGGCGAACTGACATTGAATGTCTTACCTGCAACTTGATAGCAACGCTGCTCCAATTCATTGACGCGAGCCGTTAGTTGAGCCGACATTTTCGCCAATTCTCCGACATTAATCCTCACTCCCGTAAGTTCCATATCGGCAAGTACTTTCACGAATGGCAACTCTATATCATTGAACAGCGACTTCAATCCACCTTCCGACAATTGCTCGTCAAACACGCGACGCAATTGCATCACAACACGAGATGCCTCCGCATGGCGCTTTGCCGCCTCTGCCAATGGCAACTCTGCATACGGATTTCGGCGCGAGCCCTCATCAAGAGCTCCGGAAAGCATAATATTCAGATAGCTCATTGCGATATCCGACAGTCTGTGTCGCATCTCCGGCTGTAGCAAATAATGAGCTACCGAAGTATCGTAATATTTCGACGACAGGTCTATACCATTGTTTTTCAATACGATATAGTCGCGTTTTATGTCGTGACTCACTATCGTACTATTCTTTGCTCCAAACAATTTCTGAAGAGCCTCTTTCCATGCCTCTCCTCCATTTTCGTGGCAAGCAAAAAAGCGTGCTTCAGAATCGCTGACAGCTATTGCGATACCTTTCAAGCGAGCTGTCATCGTTTCGTCACCCACAGCATACACACTTACACCGATTTCCGAGTGCATCAACGCTTTGTCAATATAACCATTCAACGCGTCAACATCGGTTTCAACCTCAATTGCTACGTCGGCAACCTCTGCCGTCGGTTCCGGCAAATCAAACAGCGAACCCATCAAATCCTGCTGTTTAACCGGTTCTGCTACCGGTTCAGGCTCCAATCGCGCAAGGAAAGTTTTAAATTCCAGCTCTTTATATATCTCACGCAAGCGGGCATTATTGCTGTCCACTCGTTTCAAAGCATCAAGTTCAATTTCGACCGGAACATCGGTGCGTATCGTGACGAGCTCTTTTGCCAATAATATTGCCTGCGCATTTTCAGTGACTTTCTTTTGCAATCCGGGCTTCAATGATGAGGCATTGGCAATTAGATTTTCCACCGAACCATATTCGCGTATCAAAATCGGAGCGGTCTTTTTTCCGATACCCGGACATCCCGGAATATTATCTGAAGCATCCCCCTCAAGCGCCAACAAATCAATCACTTGCAATGTATTATCTATTTCATATCGGCTACACACCTCGGCAACGCCTCTAATTTCAAAATCATTGCCACGCAATGGGGGGCGATACATGAAAATCTTATCGGTGACGAGTTGTCCGTAATCTTTGTCGGGCGTCATCATATAGGTTGTGAAGCCTTCTTTCTCAGCCCTTTTAGCAAGTGTTCCGATTATATCATCAGCCTCATATTTTTCCATCTCTATGACAGGAATATTATAGGCCGCAATAATGTCTTTAATATATGGTATTGAGAGGGTTATATCCTCCGGCTGGGCATCGCGTTGTGCCTTATATTCAGGATACAACTCATGACGAAAAGTGTGTCCACCTTTAGGGTCGAAACACACCACTATATGAGTAGGATTTTCCTTGCAAAGTATATCCTCTAAAGTATTGCAAAATCCAAATATTGCCGACGTGTTAAACCCCTTCGACGTGATACGAGGAGAGCGTATCAATGCATAGTATGCACGATATATCAACGCATAGGCATCAAGCAAAAACAGTTTTTTCTCCATGACAGTTCTATTTTGTCACGTAAAATGCTATTAATGCAATGATTAGGAATAGCATCAAACCTCCCGACACCAACATCCCAATCACCGACATAGAATAAGCCTGCCTGCGACCAAAGAAACTTAGCACAAATGCCCCGGCACTTATTGCGAGCATTAGGAATATCTGTTTAACGATATGTTCCTCTCCCGACGGAAGAATAAAGAGGATAATCCAACTAAGCAACCCAATTACTAAGCCGACAACCGATAGCAACGGGCGTTTCTCCTCCTGTTCAAAGAGCGCAGAACGCGCTTCGTCGGCCTCCCATCGTTTGAATTTTTCACCCGTCGGGACATCCTCTTCGATACTATCAATCAAGCTTTTAACAACTTTATCTTCTTCTACTTGCCCTTTCTCGGCATCTGTATTTATTTTTTTCTTTACCATGTTTCAACTATTTTCTACAAATATAACACAAATTTTCTTATCTTTGTCGTATATTGCTCTTGATTTATTTCTTTCAGTGAACTTCTTTTATCTGCGAAATTGAGCATTACTATTTTTGATATCCTACTTAGTTATTTGATTTCTATAAATTCAATCAATTTATGAAAACATATATCCTAATATTTTATGTTTTTATTGCATCGTTGCTGACATTTAGTTGCGGTAGCAAAACTGCCCCCAACTCCAACATTGCCACAGCACGCTCCGCAATCATTAACAACAACTTCCCCGCGGCTCTCAGTGCACTCAACGAAGCTCAATCATTATTATCGGATTCAACGGCCTCTCCTTCTGCTCTTACTGAAATGGCGGCTCTCTACTGCATAATAGATGAGAAGATGCAATCCGACGACAATATCGTCAATGCGCTTCGCTGTTACGAATTAGCCCTCAGTATCAACTCCGACAGCGTAAAACACTGCTTCACAATCCTTACCGACGACGAAAAATGTCAAATCGACAAACTCGACAAACTTCTTATGGCACAAAATCCGGGAGCTAATATATCGAGAAACGCCACTGACTCCGTTTTCGTTGACAATAACGAGTTTATTAACGACATTCACATCATAGAATAAATACCGCTACATTATGGACGATTGGAAATCTAAGCTCTCCAACCTATTAGCTTCAAACCCCGACCTCCCTACCGGCGAGGATATCATCGTAGCTAACGAAGATGATTCCAAGACCAAAAAGAAAAATCGACTTGATATAACTCTCGATAGAAAACGTGCCGGGAAAACAGCTTCTATTATATCCGGATTTTCCGACGATGATGATATCAAAGGCATTGCTGCTCAATTAAAACAAAAATTGAGCGTCGGAGGTTCGGCTCGCGGAGGCGAAATCTTAATTCAAGGCGATCGTCGAAACGATATCGCTAAGATTCTTTCCGATATAGGATATAAGACTCGCATCATTTAAATTACCTGAATTTTGATTCAACCCATTCTTTGAGATTACCGACATAATACCATGCTAAAAATCTACAAAGCATCAGCAGGTTCCGGCAAGACCTATGCCCTTACACGACAATATCTCACGCTACTCCTCGGAAAGCAAAACCCCGAAACAGGAGAATGGAAATTGCGTTCTGCAAAAGATGACGCCCATCGCCACATTCTTGCTATTACATTCACCAACAAAGCAACGCAAGAAATGACGCGACGCATCATATCGCAACTCGCAATTCTTGCCGGGCGCGAACCGGGTCAGGACTGCGATACTAAAAGCCCGTATCTCAAAGAATTTTGCGATTTATTCCACACCGACGAAGAATCTCTTGCCAAACTCTCGTCCGACATTCTCGATGAGTTACTTGCCGATTTCGCATTCTTCCACGTTTCTACAATCGACGCATTTTTTCAAAACGTGCTACACATCTTTGCACGAGAAATTGAAATGCCCGATAATTTCCGACTTGAACTGGAAAACAGTTCCACAATATCACTCGGAGTCAACGAAATGTTTGCATCTCTCAATCGCCGCACTCCTGCCGACCCTCTGCGTCAACGCGAACAAAAATGGCTCACTCAATGGCTCACTCGCCACATGATTAAGAAGCTTGACGACGGAAAAGCAGTCAATCTATTATCACGCAACTCTTCGCTATACTCCGACCTTATTGACACTTTCAATAAGCTCCTTGATGAAACTTTCCAAATCAATTCTGAAATAATAACGCAATATTTAGACCGCATTGAATATTTAGCAGCGTTCGAGAAAGGATTAAAAGAAAGGGTATCTATTAAAGAAGCCGACCTGCGCGCCCAAGCTGTGGCTCTGAAACAATATGGCGATTACAAAAATATTAATAATCACATTAGGACTCGCATCGAGCAATGGGCTGCCGGAGATATGAAAGCCCCGTCCAATACAATCCACAATGCAATCAACAATCAAGATAAACGTTTCATCGCCGCTTATCGCAAAAATGGCGTCGAACCCGGCATTGACGCTGCAGTTACAACTTTATGCGAAACTGCTGTTCATTTCGAACAACAAATAATGCAATATTTAATATTGTCAGAATCCATTACTCCTCTCGGTCTGCTCGGATGCCTACTACGACATATTTCCGCTTTTTGCAAGGACAACAATGTCATTCTTCTATCCAATACCAATTCCCTACTGCGGGAAATAATTAATGACGACGATACTCCTTTTGTCTACGAGCGCTTAGGCTATTATTTGCGACACTTTCTTATCGATGAAGTGCAGGACACCTCTCGAATGCAATGGGACAACTTGCGTCCATTGATTATGGAAAGTCTGGGGAATAACCACGAAAACCTTGTCATTGGCGACGAAAAGCAATGTATCTATCGTTTTCGTAATTCCGACCCGGAACTGCTAAATCACATCATTGCCGACAATATAATTGACAATTATGGGCCTTCAGCTGTTGTCACCGAAGGAAATACAATCGAGCAAAACAACAATTGGCGCTCATCAGCCGAAGTAGTCAAATTCAACAATTCCATTTTCCACGCACTGGCAAAAATATCAGGGGCCGATGATGTATACTCCAACGTCATACAGCAAATCAACCCCAAACGCAAAACCGTCAATGGCTACGTCAAAATGATATTTGAGAAAGACGATGTCGAAACGGATAAGAGCATTAACGACGACGAAAACGCTGACAAAGAAAAAATGGCGTTTGGCTCCGATGCTACTGTCAACGAAGTTCGCAGATTATTGTCGGCCGGTTACAAGCCAAATCAAATTGCGGTCCTCGTGCGTAAACATTCTGAAGGAGAAGCTATTATAAATAGGCTATTGCATTGCCATGAATCGCCCGATTGGCCACATGGCCCGATTGATGTAAAATCAACTGATGCGGTAGGTCTCAAATCCTCTGCAACAATCAGAATGATTATCGAAATATTACGCCTCACTCAGCTCCCCCATATCGTTCCCGTTGAAAATACTAAAAATCCCAACGAAATAAAGACAAAAGAAAATCCCGCATATCGACGTGCAAGGCTACTCTATTGCTACCAATATTATCTTAACACATCCGTTCAAGATGACAACGGCAATATGCGTCCACGTTCTACATCGGAAGCTATAGCCCTCGCAATTGATGCCATAAATCATGACGAGAATATCGATGACGGCAATGCCGACACTAATATTCCTCCCGGGACATCCTCTCTCAGAGAAATCATCAACTTCGCAACAACCTCAACATCGGGCATTAATTCCGAGCCGGCAGAGGCCGAGACAATCACTTGCCTGACTCTTTCTGCTATCGTTGACAAAATAATATCGCGCTATGTCATTCCCGAAGTCCTCCCTAAAGAAACTGCGTTTTTAACAGCTTTCCAAGATGTAGTTTATGATTTTTGTTCACAAGGAACTTCCGATATTCGTGCCTTCCTTGATTGGTGGGACCGTGGAGGGTGCAACTCCTCTCTTTCATCGACCGCTGAAAGTAATGCTGTTAACGTCATGACCATACACCAGTCCAAAGGGCTTGAATTCCCATGTGTTATTCTACCTTTCTGCAACATGGATATGGTAACTTATTCCGATCGATTTCGAAAATCATATAATTGGATGTCTCTCAACCCCGATGATTTCCCTGGAATTGCATCGGAAGTGATACCTCCAATGGTCCCTATTGAATTTAGATCCGACATCAGCAAAATCGACATTTTCAAAGAAGATGCCGAAAGAATAAAGAAAGAGCAACTGGTCGATGCACTCAATGTGTGTTACGTCGCCTTCACTCGCGCTGTCAACGAATTGATAGTGATTGCACCGAAAGAGAGTTCAAAAGCATCCGAACCTCTTAACAAAAAGCTACGCGCAGCCGTTGAATGGCTTTCTTCCGACAACATCAAGAGTGACACTTCCCTCAACGACAAATGCGATTGGGTACTTCCTCTTCTCGAGAGTTTTAATAATGACACAATCGAAATCGGAGCCCCCACCATTCCGCAACAAAAGGAGGAAATCAAATCCGACGGCAACTGCATCACTCTCCCCAATTACAATCCGGAAGTCAACGACCAACTCGTGACTCTTTCCGCAGCTGATATTGAATTATTTGATTTCAACGACCCGCGCCACCGCGGAAACTTTATGCACAACGTACTGAGCAAAGTGCGTCACCGCAACGACCTCAATCGCGCGCTTCGCAGAGCCGCCGTGCGCGCTCGGTTGACCCCTGCTCAAATCGACTCTTGTAAAAAGGTTTTGGAACCGGCAATCAACGACCCTAAAGTCGACCGTTGGTTTGAAGGTTACACCAACCTTTACCTCGAACAATCCATTGTCAACACCGGCATTGACCGGCGACCCGACCGTATCGTGGTGCTCGATGACGGTTCAGTTGAAATCATCGATTACAAATTTGGCGACGACCACCCCTCCTACACTTCACAAGTGCGCCGTTACATAAAATTATTAAACCAAGCCGGCTACTCCAATGTGCGGGGTTATCTTTGGTTCATTCCCTCAAACACAATTCGCTCCATCACCCCATAAAAACATGAGCAAATTGCCTATTTTTGGGGTTATTTCACCTCAAATTTTATTATCAACCTCCCTACTATTAGTAGATAACTCTAAGTTTTTACTCTATTTGATATTTTTAATAAAACTTTAATAAAAAATATTGTACTTTGCGGTCAATTATGTCGGCACTAAAAGAAATACAACAGCTCATAGCTCCCGAATTGCAAGCGCTTAACGAATTAATCGCTTGTACCCTCAACTCTTCCAACGAGTTGATGAACCGCATTGTCGATAATTATCTACGAACGAAAGGGAAACAAATTCGTCCTATTCTCGTAATTCTCAGTGCAAAGCTCTTCGGAGATGTCAACGAAAATGTTATAAGAGCGGCGGCGGCTGTCGAATTACTCCACAATGCCTCACTTATCCACGACGATGTTGTCGATGAAACTAAAATAAGGCGTAACGAACCGACTATCAACGGTATTTGGGACAACCATATTGCAGTTCTTGTAGGCGACTTTTTTGTTTCCTCTTCACTTCAACTTGCCATCAAAACCGGCGACATTCGCATTATCAATGCAATAGCAAAACTTGGTAAGTTGCTATCAATCGGTGAGCTCGACCAAATTTACTGCGCCCGCTTCCACAATCTGACAGAGCCGGCATATATGCAAAACATCGAACGCAAAACCGCATCTCTCTTTATGGCTTGCGTGGAAATGGGAGGCTACGCTGTAAATACCTCTAATGAGGACATTGCTCATATCAGCGAGTTTGCTCGTCTACTTGGACTTTGTTTCCAAATCAAAGATGATATTTTCGATTACTATGAGGACAATGGTATCGGCAAGCCCACCGGCAACGACCTCCGCGAAGGTAAAATCACTCTACCTTTGCTTCATGTCTTATCTACCGATAATTCTCCTCAAAAAGCCGATATGCAAATTCTTTCTCAGCAGGAAGAATTGTCGACCGACGACATTGCTCGACTCATTGATTATGCCAAGAGCAATGGTGGCATCGACTACGCATATGCAAAAATGGAGTCCTTGAGGAATCAAGCGACTCAAATTCTCAACAACTTTAGCAATAAAGAAATCACCAATCATCTTGCCAATATTCTTGACTATACTATTCATCGTCAAGCATAATATTTCTCTCAAAGCAAAGCGCGTTCTACGCATTGGGTGCCATTTGCGCGCTATCATTACTAAATTTTCTGTCAAACTTTAAAATGGATAACAAATTGCATCTTGTTGGTCTCAGCGAGGCGGAAGTTATTAAAAGCCGTCAAGAGCATGGTATAAACATTCTGACTCCAACGAAAAAAAAATCAATGTTTCTCTGTTTCTTGGAGAAATTTCGCGATCCACTGATTATTATTCTTCTCGTTGCCGGCGCTTTATCAATTGGCATTTCTCTATACGAATATTTCAGCCTTCATCAAAGTGCAAAAGTATTCTTCGAGCCTATTGGCATTTTTATGGCTATTATCCTTGCCACCGGATTGGCATTCATTTTTGAAGCTAAAGCCGACCGCGAATTTGCCATCCTAAACCAAGTCAACGACGAAGAGGCCGTCAGAGTAATTCGCGGTGGGAACACTATTGAAATTCCTAAACGCGATGTCGTTGTAGGTGACATCGTCATATTAAACACCGGCGACGAAGTCCCCGCCGACGGGCAATTACTGGAAGCCGTAACTTTGACTCTCGACGAATCTACTCTTACCGGGGAACCGGCTTGCAACAAAAGCACCCGACCGGAAGATTTCGACCCCGACGCTACCTACAAAACCGACTATGTGCTACGTGGCACAAAGGCAATGGAAGGTCATGGCATTTTCAGGGTTGAAAAAGTAGGTGATGCAACCGAAAATGGGAAAGTGTTCCACGAATCTCAAATCGACAACTCTGTAAAAACGCCCCTCAACGAACAGCTCGACCGCCTTGGCAAATTAGTCTCTCGAATGAGCTATATCATTGGTACGTTAATTATAGTCGGACGTTGCTTGATGTTCTATTTCGAACCAAGCTTCCACGGTTTCCTTACAATGGAATTTGCCGCCTACATATTGCAGACTCTAATGATTGCCGTGACATTGGTTGTCGTTTCCGTGCCCGAAGGATTACCTATGGCAGTCACTTTATCTTTGGCGTACTCTATGCGTCGAATGCTCCACACCAACAACCTCGTGCGCAAAATGCATGCTTGCGAAACTATGGGTGCTACCACCGTGATTTGCACCGATAAGACCGGAACCCTCACCCAAAATCAGATGCAAGTTGCCGACATGAAATTCTGGGGAAACACTTCGCGAGATATCATCAACGAAGGCATCGCCGTTAACTCTACTGCCACCCTCGACCTTTCCGGCGAACGCCCCAAAGCTTTGGGCAACCCCACCGAAGGTGCGCTTTTACTTCGCCTTCATGCCGATGGCGTTGACTTCGTGGCGCTCAGCAACGCTGCTCCCCGCTTGGCTGAACTTCCGTTCACTACCGAGCGTAAATTCATGGCTACAATTGTAAAATCACCAACTACCGGTGTCCCTACGCTCTATGTCAAAGGCGCGCCCGAAATTGTACTCGCCATGTGTAACTCAATTGCCGGAGATATAACTGCCGAGCAAATCAACGCTCAACTTCTCGCTTATCAGCAGCAAGCAATGCGTACTCTCGGTTTTGCCTATGCCGAGCTGCCTGAAAAAGCCGAATTACCCGATCTTGAGCAATTAGCATCACGCAATGCCGGAGTAAAGCTACAATTCTTGGGTATTACTGCAATATCCGATCCCGTGCGCGCAGATGTCCCCGACGCCGTTAAAGAATGTATCGACGCAGGCATCAGAATTAAAATAGTGACCGGCGACACCCCGGCAACAGCTCGCGAAATCGGGCGCCAAATTGGATTGGTCAACGACAGCGACACTCAAGATTGCGTCATTACCGGACCGGAATTTGCGACACTCTCCGACGAAGAACTCTACAACCGCATCAATGACTTCAAAGTTATTGCTCGTGCGCGTCCCACCGACAAAAAACGCCTCGTAGAAACACTTCAAAAACGCAACGAAGTCGTAGCTGTCACCGGCGATGGCACCAACGATGCTCCTGCCTTGAAAGCAGCCCATGTGGGACTCTCAATGGGCGATGGCACTTCTGTAGCTAAAGAAGCTTCCGATATCACCATCGTAGACAATTCATTCTCTTCTATCGGACGTGCCGTCATGTGGGGTCGCTCTCTATATCAAAACATTCAGCGTTTTGTCCTATTCCAACTCACAGTCAACATAGTAGCATGTCTGATTGTGCTTACCGGTGCTTTCATGGGAACCGAATCCCCATTGACTGTCACTCAAATGCTTTGGGTAAACCTTATCATGGACACCTTCGCAGCAATGGCTCTCGCGTCACTTCCCCCATCCAAATCAGTTATGGCAGCAGCTCCGCGTAATCGTAATGCGTTCATTATCTCGCGCTCCATGTGGAAATCCATCATCGGTATCGGTATTTTGTTCTTCTTCATTCTGTTCGGGCTCTTCTACCTGTTTGAACACACCGATATCACTTCACTTACCGATATCTTCCACGCCGATTTCACCGACAACAAAGAATTAACCCCCTACGAATTGAGTTTGTTCTTCACAATATTCGTATTCATGCAATTCTGGAACATGTTCAACGCTCGCGCCTTCATGACAAAACGTAGCGGACTTAAACTAAGCGGATGTGGCGAATTTGGATTGATAGCATTAACAATCCTTATCGGACAGATAGTAATCGTACAAATAGGGGGACAATTCTTCAACGTCGTGCCACTGTCGTTTACCGATTGGGCTATAATCCTCGGAAGCACATCATTAGTGCTCTGGATAGGCGAACTCTCTCGCTTCCTCTCCCGAAGAAAATAACCGATTTCAGCTATTTACAGCAACGAACCGCAACCATCATAGGTTCTTTCAATAACAAAAGCGAGCTAATTGTCTCTCAACAATTAGCTCGCTTCATTATATAAAATTCTTTCTGCGAAAGCGGCAAGCCGATGACGAACCCGGGGGTTCTCATCCCTCAACAAAAAAAAAGGAAACCTTTCGGTTTCCTTTTCTTGCGGAGAGAGAGGCTCTCGAACCTACACTTTCAAGAAATATCATAAAATTGCAAATCACTGATAATCATATACTATCTA